>CAJOMY010000105.1 GCA_905235775.1 uncultured Bacteroidales bacterium
ATGCGCGTGCTGCTCTGCGACCCGCCGCGCGAGCGCCGGGAGATTCCCGGTCGAGCCGGGAATGACGGCTTCGTCGATCTGGACACGATCATCCGCCGCAGCGACATCGTGACGCTTCATGTCCCGCTGTCCCGCGAAGGGGAGGATGCCACCTGGCACCTCTTCGATGCAGCCCGGCTGGCGACGATGCGCCCCGGCCAGTTCCTGATCAACTCCTCCCGCGGCCCCGTGGTGGACAATGCCGCGCTGCTGGCCGCCCTGCGGGCGAAGCGCCTGCGCGGCGCCGTGCTGGACGTCTGGGAGGGCGAGCCGGAGCCGGACCGTGCGCTGATGGACTTGTTGGACATCGCCACGCCGCATATTGCGGGGTACAGCGCCGACGGCAAGGCGAACGGCACGATGGCGAGCGTACACACGGTCGCCTCGGTGCTGGGCCTGCCGCTGGCCGACTGGCGCCCGGCGGCCATTCCCGCTCCGGCGCAACCGCTGGAATTCGTGCTCGACGCGCGCGGCAGGAGCCGGCAGGAGGTTCTCTCCGAGGCCATCCTGCACACCTACGACCTCCTCGCGGACGACCGCTCCCTGCGCGAGCATCCGGAGCGCTTCGAGCAGCTGCGCGGCGACTACCCGGTCCGCCGCGAGCCGACCGCCTTCACCCTGCGGCTGCAGGGGGGCACTCCCGGGCTGTCGGAGACGCTCTCCTCCCTCGGCTTCACCGTCAAATCAAACCTACAATAGAATATGCAGACTCAATCCGACATCGGTCTGATCGGTCTCGCCGTGATGGGCGAGAACCTGGTCCTCAACATGGAAAGCAAAGGCTTCCGTGTCAGTGTGTTCAATCGCACGGTCGAGAAAGTGGACAAGTTCCTCTCCGGCCGCGGCGCCGGCAAGAACATCTACGGCGCCCGCTCGCTGGAAGACTTTGTGGGCTCGCTCAAGAGCCCGCGCCGCGTCTTCCTGATGGTCAAGGCCGGGCAGGCCGTGGACGACTTCATCGAGAAGCTCATCCCGGTGCTTGATCCGGGCGACATCATCATCGACGGGGGCAACTCGCATTTCCCGGACACGGCGCGCCGTACGGCCTACGTGGAGAGCAAGGGGCTCCTGTATATCGGCACCGGCGTGTCCGGCGGCGAGGAGGGCGCCCTAAAGGGCCCTTCGATGATGCCCGGCGGCTCGCCTGCGGCCTGGCCGCATGTCAAACCCATCTTCCAGGGGATCTGCGCCAAGGTGGCGGACGGCTCTCCCTGCTGCGACTGGGTGGGCGAGGGTGGCGCAGGCCACTTCGTCAAGATGGTCCACAACGGCATCGAGTACGGCGACATCCAGCTCATCTGCGAATGTTACCAGATCATGAAGGACATCCTCGGGATGAGCAACGAGGAGATGCACGCGACCTTTGCCGAATGGAACCGGGGCGACCTGGACAGCTACCTGATCGAGATCACGCGCGACATCCTCGCCAAGAAGGACGAGGAAGGCCGCTACGTGCTGGACTACATCCTCGACACCGCCGGCCAGAAAGGCACCGGCAAGTGGACGGCCGTCGCCGCGCTGGACGCAGGTGTGCCCCTGACCCTGATCGGAGAGTCCGTCTTCGCCCGCTGCCTGTCCGCGCAGAAAGAAGAGCGTGTGGCGGCGTCCGGGATTCTGCAGGGCCCCGCTCCCGCGAAGTTCAGCGGCGACCGGGCCGCCTTCCTGGAAGACTTGCGAAGGGCGCTGTTCGCCGCCAAGGTCGTCTCTTACGCGCAGGGTTATGCCCTGATGCGCGCCGCCGCGAAGGAGTATGGCTGGGAACTCAACTACGGCGGCATCGCCCTGATGTGGCGGGGCGGCTGCATCATCCGCAGCGTGTTCCTCGGCAAGATCAAGGAAGCCTTCGACCGGCAGCCCGACCTGGCCAACATCCTGCTGGATCCGTATTTCCGCGGCAAGCTGGCAGAGGCCCAGCAAGGCTGGCGCAACGTGCTCTGCACGGCCATGCAGCACGGCGTCCCCGCCCCCTGCATGACCGCCGGCCTGCAGTACTACGACGGCTACCGCACCGGGCGGCTGCCCGCCAACCTGCTCCAGGCGCAGCGTGACTTCTTCGGCGCGCACACCTACGAGCGCACCGACCGCCCGCGCGGCGAGTTCTTCCACACCAACTGGACCGGCCACGGCGGCGACACGATTTCCTCCACCTATAATGCATAATGACTATGTTGACCATCGGTAAATATTCTTTCGGCGTGGGCGACCGCTTCGCCCGCGAGGGCATCAACCAGCTCCGGGCCCTCATCGAGGCCGAGGAGCGTTTCGGGGTGCATTTCGACCCCGTCTGGAACAAGTCCAACCGCGAGCACCAGATTGTCGGCACGGAGCCTTCCGAGACCCGTGCGGAAGCCGACGCCGCCGTCCGGGCCCTCGGCTATCGCGGACAATATTTCGTGGATGCCGACCACATCAATCTCGGCAACGTGGACCGCTTCATCGAGGCGTCCGACTTCTTCACCATCGACGTGGCGGACTACATCGGCAAGTCGGGCTCCGAGCAGGAGCGTTTCCTGCCCGCCATCCGCGAGGCCGGGCGGATCTACCGCCACATCGCCGACAAGAAAGGCGCGGGCAATTTCGTGACCGAAGTCTCCATGGACGAGGTGGACGAGGCCCAGACGCCCGGGGAACTCCGCTATATCCTGCGGGAACTGGCCCGGGAGGGGATTCCGGTGCAGACCATCGCCCCCAAGTTCACCGGCCGCTTCAACAAAGGCGTGGACTACCGCGGCGACCTGCAGCAGTTTGAGCGGGAGTTCGAGCAGGACCTGCTCGTCATCGACGAGGCGGTCCGGCAGTACGGCCTGCCGGAGAATCTCAAGCTCAGCATCCACTCCGGCTCGGACAAGTTTTCCATCTACCCCATCATGGGCCGCCTGATCCGCAAGCACGGCGCGGGCATTCACATCAAGACCGCCGGCACGACCTGGCTGGAGGAGAACATCGGCCTCGCGATGGCGGATCCGGATGCCCTGGCCCTGGCGAAAAAGATTTATGTGAGCGCCCTGGGGCGCATGGAGGAACTGGCTGTCCCGTATGCGACCGTGATCGACATCGACGCCTCGGCGCTGCCTGCCCCTGAGGTGGTGGAACGCTGGGATGCCGACACCTACGCCCGCACCCTGCGCCACAACCCGGCCGACCCGCTCTACAACCCGTCCTTCCGCCAGCTCATCCACGTCAGCTACAAGATTGCCGCGGAACTGTCCGGCGAATTCCTGCCGGCGCTGGAACGCCACACGGATGTCATCGGCCGCGAGATCACCGAAAATCTCTGCGAGCGGCACATCCGCAGACTGTTCGACAAATAATCCCGTGACCGATGAAAAAACTGATGATGCTGTTTCTGCTCTGCTGCGGCCTGGGACTGGGCGCGCAGGCACAAATTCTCGAAAGCGCCAATCCGAAAGCCGATTCCGCGGCTTTTGCCCGTGTCCGGGAGCGCATGGACTCCATCCGGCAGTACCGTCCCACGGTGGGCCTCGTGCTCGCCGGCGGCGGGGCACGCGGCCTGGCGCACCTCGGCATCATCAAGTATCTGGAGGAACTGGGCATCCCGGTGGACGTCATCACCGGCACCAGCATGGGCGGCCTGGTGGGCGGCCTGTACGCCTTGGGCTACAAGCACGACCAGCTGGATTCGCTGGTGCGCGCCATCGAGTGGCCGGTCATGATGTCGGACAACATCCCGAACGACAACATCTCTTACAAGCTGCGCAAATACCGCGACCGTTTCGTCATCCGCATCCCCTTCCACTATGATGACGCGGACCTGAAGGACCGCATCCTGCGGGAGCAGCAGGTGGACAGGCTGAGCCGGGAGGCTGGCGGCGGTTCCGACAAGATGCTGCAGGAAGCGATCTCCAAGATGGGCATCGGCATGCCGGACGGTTACCTGTTCGGACTCAACGTCCGCAATATGCTCAGCTCCGTCAGCGTAGGCTACCAGGACAGCCTCAGCTTCGTCGAGCTGCCCATCCCGTACGCCTGCGTGGCGACGGACATGTACACGATGACGCCGAAATACTGGACTTCCGGCAGCCTCACGGACGCGATGCGCTCCACGATGGCCATTCCGTTCTATTTCCGGGCCGTGCGCACGGAAGGGGCCGTGCTGCTGGACGGCGGCATGCGCAACAATTTCCCTGTCGACCTGGCGAAGGAGATGGGTGCCGACATCATCATCGGGTCCGAGATGTCCGTCCCGCGCCAGCTCGACGAGCTGAATTCGCCGGTCGACTTCGCTTTCCAGACCATTACGCTCCTGTCCAAGGATGCCGTCAGCCAGGCCCGGAAGATGGCCGATTTTGAGGTGAATCATGAGCTGAAGGGCTACAACATGCTTTCGTTCGATGACAAGAGCGTGGACGATATCATCGACCAGGGTTATCAGAACGCCCTGGCCCACAAAGACCAGTTCGAGGCCGTGGCGGCCCGGGTGGCCGGCAAGGGCGAGCCTGCGGTATCGCACCCGGCGCCCGCCGTGAACCTGGCCCGGCAGACCGTCCGCGTGGATGAAATTGCCTTCACCGGCATCAAGGATGAAGAACGGCGTTATATCCTGCATCCCGATGATTACCCGAAGAGCGACCTGTTCGACCGAACGACGGTCGAGCACCTGTTGAACAAAATCTACGGTACCAACGCCTTCGAATCGGTGACCTACCACCTGGAAGGCCGCGAAGCACCGTACCGGCTGGTCTTCGACTGCCAGAAGGGCCAGGTGAACGATTTCGCCGTCGGCCTGCGTGCCGATACGGACGAGGCCGTGGCCTTGGCGCTGCACCTGGGTCTGGGTACGCGCCGTCTCGCCGGGCCCCGGTTCACCGCGGACCTCAAACTGGGCACGAATCCCGCCCTGGCGCTCGACTATTCCATCAAATTTGCGAAGGGTATTCCCACGATCGGCGTGACGGCCCGTACCCGGCTGATCAACGCGAGCTCCGGCTGGGCGCAGAGTTCCGAGGAGAATCTCATGGTGCTGGCCGGGGACGTCTATCTGGAGGACTCCCGCCTGCGCAACGGATCCGTCCGGGTGGGTTTCACCGCAGAGATGGATCCTTACGAGCGCTACCTGGAATACGGAAAAAGCAGGAACGACTGGGACTGGCGCAGCTATTGGCTGTCCGCCTTCGCCAGTTTTAAGATCGACACCTTCGATGACGCCTATTTCCCTACGCGGGGTGTCCGGGCGTCGCTGAAAGGCCGTTATGTTTTCAACGGATACGACGAAGACCTGGATCCGCGTTTCTTTACGTTCGGTGAGGAGGATTTCGCCAAGAGACCGGACGGCAGGGTCCCCCGGTACATCACTTCTTCGGCCGGCATCGAGGCGGCCTTCTCCATCGGGGAACACTTCACGATCCTGCCCAAGCTCCATGGCGGCTGGTTCCGCCCCTTCGGCGTCGATCTCAATGAGTACAATCCGGCCAGCTATCTGAACCACAATCATGTCGTCAACCTGGGCGGATTCATGCCGGACCGCTATACGGAAAACCAGATACCCTTCTTCATCTGGCCCACCGGCTACCGGGAATCCTGCATGATCACGGCCATGACCCAGCTGGACCTGCGGTTCCGATTTGCACGCAAGAACTATGTCACGGCCCGGAGTGCCGTCCTGATCCGCTCCGACACGCTGCAGGATTTTTTCCAGTATAACAGGTATTGGGCATTCGGCGCGGAATATGCCCGTCAGACCATGGTGGGACCGCTCCGGCTGGCCGCCCAGTGGGGGCAGATCGGCGGATTCACCGTCTATGCGTCCATCGGATTTGATTTCTAGCCGATGGTGACTTCGGCCCCGACCGCGCCGGCAATGCGCTTGACCAGGCCCTGGAGCACCGCTCCGGGGCCTATTTCGCGGAACTCGGTGGCTCCGTCGGCCAGCATGTTCCTGACCGACTGGGTCCAGCGGACCGGGGAGGTGAGCTGCTGCAGGAGGTTGTCCTTGATGCGTACCGGATCCGTCTCCGGCAGCGCGGTCACATTCTGGTAAACGGGGCAGCGAGGGGTGCGGACTGCTGTGCGTTCGATGGCCTTGGCCAGCTCCACGCGGGCCGGCTCC
>CAJOMY010000106.1 GCA_905235775.1 uncultured Bacteroidales bacterium
ACGTCGCCCGGCTTGCCGCCCTGTATGCCGGCGCCACGGTTTTCGTGAACCCGACCTGGCAGGACAATTACCCGACCGTCAACCTCGAAGCCATCGCCTGCGGCACGCCCGTGGTGACCTACCGCACCGGGGGCAGTGTGGAGGCGGTCACGGACGGGACCGGCTTCGTGGTGGAACAGGGCGACGTCGCAGGCCTGCTCGCCCGCGTACGCGAGCTGGCCGCCGAAGACCGGCAGGCCGTCCGCGAGCGCTGCCGCTCGCATGCTTTGCAGTATTTCAACAAACAGGAACGTTATCAAGACTACATAAGACTCTATGAAGATCTTGCAACTCGGTAAATTTTACCCCATCCGGGGTGGCGTGGAGAAAGTCATGTGGGACCTGACCGTCGGTCTGGCGGAACGGGGTATCCAGTGCGACATGCTTTGCGCCATGCTGCCAACGGACAAGGTGGACGAGGAACACATGTTCCTGGTCCAGGAATCGCAGGAGGCCCTGACGCTCAGCCTGGGTCCCTATGGACGGGTCATCTGCGTCCGTGCGCTCCGCAAGCAATCCGGCACGATGCTCTCGCCGGCCATGATCCGCTGGCTGCGCCGACACGCATCCCAGTATGAGATCATCCACGTGCACCATCCCGACCCGATGGCGGCGCTCGCCCTGTGGTGCAGCGGCTACAAGGGGCGCGTGCTCCTGCACTGGCACAGCGACATCCTGCGGCAGAGATTCCTCCTGTTCTTCTACCGTCCGATGCAGTCCTGGCTGATCCGGCGGGCCGAGCGCATCATCGGCACTTCGCCGGTGTATGTCCGCGAGTCCCCCTTCCTGCAGCGCGTGCAGGACAAGGTCACCTATGTCCCCATCGGCATCCAGCCGGTCATCTACATCCCCCGGAAAGCTGTCGAGATCCGGGCCCGGTATCCGGGCCGGAAGATCGTTTTCGCCCTGGGGCGCCTGGTCCCCTACAAGGGCTTCCAGGTCCTCATCAACGCCGCCACGCGCCTGGGACCGGAATACCAGATCCTGATCGGCGGCACCGGACCGATGCGCGAAGCGCTGGAGCGGCAGATTGTCGAACTCGGCGTGCAGGACCGTGTCCAGCTGCTCGGCTTCATCCCGCCAGAGGATCTGCCAAATTACTTCGGGGCCTGCCACGCCTTTGTGATGAGCTCGAACCAGAAGACAGAAGCCTTCGGCATCGTACAGATCGAAGCCATGTCCTGCGGCAAGCCCGTCATCTCGACCCGCATCTCGCACTCGGGCGTGTCCTGGGTCAACCAGGACGGTGTGTCCGGACTCAATGTCCCGCCCGACGACCCCAAGAACCTCGCATTCGCCATCAAACGTATTTGCGACGACAAACAGAATTACCGGAAATTTTCCGCGGGAGCGATGCAGCGCTACGAAGAGTTCTTCACCTCCCGGCAAATGATTGATAAAATATTGAATGTATATGGTCAGAAAGCTTAAACTTTTTCTGCTGCCTGTGGCCGGAGTGCTGCTGGCAGCCTGCTCCACGCCCGGCAAGATCAGCTACCTTCGGGACCTGGAGTACAACGTGCCCGAAGCGGCCCGCCCCGCACCCGAACTGCGGCTCAAGGTGGAAGACCGGATCAGCATCCAGGTCTTCTGCGACCAGCCGGAACTGGCCGCGCCCTTCAACGCCGTCGGCGTGCAGATCGAAAGCGAAGGCGGAACGATGCTCTCCTCCACCTATGGAGTGGACACCCGCGGCAACATCGATTTTCCCATCCTGGGTGAGCTGCATGTCGAAGGCAAGACCCTTAACGAAGTGCAGAAGGAGATTGCAGCGGACATCACCGCCCGCGGTTACATCAGGAATCCGGTCGTCAAGGCCGAACTGGAGAACTTTACAGTCGTCGTGATCGGCCAGATGGGACAGAAGATCCTCCCCGTCGAAGGCAGCAGCCTGAACCTGATCCAGCTGCTGGCCCAGCTGTCCGGAGACCTGGAGACCGCCAAAATTCCCGACGTGACGGTCATCCGTACCGAGAACGGCCTGCGCGAGGCCTACCAGGTGAATTTCCAGACCAAGGACCTCTACAATTCTCCGGTGTTCTATCTCCAGCAGAACGACGTCATCTATGTCAAGCCCCGGGGCTTACAACTCTCCAGCGGCGGCGACGTCTTCCTGAAGTTCTTCACCCCGGCCATTGCCTCCGTGTCCTCCATTCTCTACATTGTCGCATTAATGAGTAGATAGGATATGAAAGCACAAGCCAGAAAAATCACACGGAACGAACAGGTCAACCTGGTCGACCTGTTCTACTATCTGGTCGGGAACTGGTACTGGTTCCTGATTGTCGTGATGGCCTTATTGGTCGTCGCATACGTCCGCTATGCCCGAATGCCCTTTGTGTACAGCAGCAGCGTAACGGCCATCATCAAGAATCCCGGCGACAATATCCGTACGGTCCGGATGGAAGCCTATGACCGGATGATCAATACCGTGTCCGTCAGCAACGAGGAGCTCCAACTCCGGTCCATGTCCCTGATGACAGAGGTGGTCAAGGCGCTGGACGCTGATGTGAGCTATCTGGACCGCATCAAGGTCCGCGATGTCGAGCTCTACACCTCCCTGTCGCCGGTCCGGATGGTCTTCGACCGGGAGAATGCCGATCCCGGCGTCTTTGAAGTGACCGTAATGCCGCTGGATGCGGACAACATCCGGCTCCACACGGATGCCGGCTCGCAGACCATCGCCCTGGGAGACACCGTGGCCCTGGGGTCCGGCTGGGTTTCCTTCGAGCCGACCGCCCGGTATAATCCGGGCTGTTACGGCCAGATGATCCGGGTCCGGAAATATCCCGTCAGCGCGGCTGCCAACAGATACATTTCCCAGCTGCGGATTGTCAGCGAGAAGCAGATTCTCCGGCTGACGGAATTGGATGTCAACGCACAGCGCGCCGCCGACATCATCAACATGCTCGTCGTCAAATACAACGAGGCCGCCGTCCGGGAGAAAAACCGCGTGGCCGTCAACACCGAACACTTCATCAACGAGCGTCTCGCCATCATCGAGCAGGAACTCGGCAGCGTGGAAGGGGACATAGCCGGCTTCAAGAGCGCCAACCAGCTCATGAGCGTGGACCAGGCCGCTTCGATGTACCTGGGCGACAGCCGCAACTATGGCGCCGAGTTGGTGGACGTGGAGACAAAACTCGCCCTGTCCGGCTACCTCGTAGACCACGTGACAAAGTCAGCTGACAATTTCCAGATGATTCCGGTGAACATGGGTCTGAACGACTCCAATGTCGACCGGGTCATCACCCAGTACAACGACGAGATCCTGCGGCGGGAGAAACTGATCGCCGCCAGCAGCCCGGAGAGCCCGGCGGTCCGGCAGATCAACGCCGAACTCAACACCCTGCGCAACAACATCCTGGGCCTGATCCAGAACTTGCAGACCAGCCTGGAGATCCAGAAGCGGGACCTCTCTGAGCGGGAGCGCTCCGCTGTCAGGAAGTTCTCCTCGATGCCGACCAAGGAGCGCCAGATGCTCGAATACGAGCGCCAGCAGTCCATCAAGCAGGAGCTCTATCTCTACCTGCTCAACAAACGGGAGGAGAACGCCATCTCCCAGGCCATGGCCGACGACAATCTCCGCGTGGTCGATCCGGGCTGGGCGAATTACACGCCCGTTTCTCCCCAGCGCATGAAAATCATGATGCTGGCCATTCTCATCGGCCTGCTGATTCCGGCCGTCATCCTGATCGCCCGCCTGTTCCTGGATACCAAGATCCGCACGCGCAAGGAGATCGAGGAGAACATCGACGTGCCCTTCCTGGCGGAAATTCCGCTCAACCGCGACATGCGAAGCATCGTTACCCGGTCAGGCAGGCACAAGAAGAAGCACAAACCGGGCAACGGCGATCCGTCCCCTTTCGTGTACGACCCCAACTCGCACAGCGTCTTCACCGAGGCCATGCGCATGATGTGCACCAACCTCGCCTTCCTCGATCCGGACAGCAAGCTTCCGATGGTCATCGCGACGACCTCCTACTCGTCCTCGTCCGGCAAGACCTTCGTCACGGCCAACATGGCCGCCTGCCTGGCGGACGCGCAGAAGCGGGTGGTGCTGATCGACACCGACCTGCGGAAACGCTCCATGTCCGGTGCCTTCGGCCTCAAGCACAAGACGATCGGCCTGTCCAACTTCCTCTACGACCTGGATGTCACCCTGGACGAGATCCTGCACAAGGACGCCCGTCCGGGCATCGACTTCATCCCGGCCGGCCCGACGCCGCCCAACCCGACCGAACTCCTCGCCCGGCCGCGCCTCGAAGAGCTGATCGGCCTGCTGCGCCAGAGCTACGACTACATCCTGCTGGACGGCGTGCCCATCCAGATGCTGGCGGATCCGCTGGTGATGAACCGCGTCGTGGAGACCAACCTGTTCATCCTGCGCAGCGGCCAGCTCGACCGTCGCATCCTCCCGCAGCTTGACGAGCTCAACGAGAAGCGCCACCTGCACAACATGGCCATCGTCTTCAACGGTCCGCAGGTCAAGAAACGCCACGGCTACGGCTTCGGCTCCTACGGCTACGGTTATGGCTACGGCTACGGGAGCGGCTATGGCTACTACGGCGAGGAAAAAAAGAAAAAAGGGCTCTTCAATAAATAATCATGACCATCGCAGTAGACTTCGACGGCACCATCGTCGAGCACAAATACCCCGGGATCGGCAAGGAGAAGCCCTTCGCCATCCAGACGCTGCGCACCCTGCAACAGGAGGGCAACCGCATCATCCTCTTCACCTCCCGTGAGGGGGAATTGCTGGACGACGCTGTCGCTTTCTGCCACAGGAAGGGGCTGGATTTCTATGCCGTCAACAGCAACCAGCCCGCCGACGCCCTCTTCCCGCGGCAGACCTCCAAGGTCATCGCCGACGTCTATATCGATGACAAGAACCTCGGCGGCCTGCCCGGCTGGACCGAGATTTACGAAATGGTCAGCAACCGGCAGGCGGAGCGCCACGCCGGACGGGAGAAGAAAGGCTGGCGCCTCTTCCGGAAATGACGGACGCCCGGTCCTTCCGGGCTTGACCCGGGATCTCAAACGGGCCGCCCCGCAATTTGCGGGACGGCCTTTTTTTGCTATATTTGTATCTACGACCAAAACCAAAACAAACAGTATATGT
Source organism: uncultured Bacteroidales bacterium (assembly GCA_905235775.1). Taxonomy (GTDB): domain Bacteria; phylum Bacteroidota; class Bacteroidia; order Bacteroidales; family UBA932; genus Cryptobacteroides. Next base: position 5,162 of record CAJOMY010000106.1, read on the forward strand.
TCAAAGGACAACCCAAAGGTCTTTACGCTCTGGCTCTTGCCAATACCGGTGAGCGTTTCGGCTATTACACCATGCTGGCCATCTTCCTGCTCTTCCTGCAGGCGAAGTTCGGCTTCACCGCCGCTGCGGCAGGTCAGTTCTACGCCATTTTCCTGGCGGCAGTCTACTTCATGCCCGTCCTCGGCGGCTGGCTCGCCGACAAGATCGGCTTCGGCAAGTGCGTCGTGACCGGCGTCTCCGTGATGTTTGTCGGCTACCTGTGCCTCGCCATCCCGACCAACGTCTTCACCAACCGGGGCCTCGCCCTGACGCTGATGATCGGCGCCCTGCTGCTGATCGCCGTCGGCACGGGCCTGTTCAAAGGCAATCTGCAGGTCCTGGTCGGCAACTTGTACGATGATCCGAAGTATGCCGCCAAGCGCGATTCGGCGTTCAGCCTCTTCTACATGGCCATCAACATCGGCGCCATGTTCGCCCCCACCGCCGCAACCGCGCTGACCAACGCCCACCTGCGCAGCGCCGGACTCATCTACAAGGCGGACATTCCCGCCCTGGCCCACCAGTATCTCGCCGGCACCCTTGCCGACACGAGCCTGCTCGAGTCGCTCCAGGCCGCCATGCCGGGTGCCGGTGTCGCAGGCATGGACCTGGAAATGTTCAGCAAGTTCTACATCAGCAACCTTGCCTTCGCCTACAACCTCGGCTTCGCCGTAGCCTGCATCTCCCTCATCTTCTCCATCCTCATCTACCTGAGTTGCCGCAAGTGGTTCAAGCATGCCGACGTCAATGCCAAGCAGGCCGCTGCGGGCAGCGAAACCGTCGTCGAGCTCACGCCCAAGCAGACCAAGGACCGCATCACCGCCCTGGTTTTCGTGTTCGCGGTGGTCATCTTCTTCTGGATGGCCTTCCACCAGAACGGCTCGTCGCTGACCTACTGCCCGCGACTACACCCAGGACACCGTGTCCGGCCCGCTCCGCATCGGCTTCAACATCTGGCCGCTCTTCCTGATCGCGGTGTCAGTCTACACGCTGTTCGGCATCTTCCAGTCCGAATCTTCCAAGGCCAAGGCCATCTGCGGCGGCGTGACGCTTCTGCTCTGGGGCGGCGCCTATGCGATTTATTCCGGCATGGACGAGGTGCTGAATATCCTGCCGCAGCAGTTCCAGCAGTTCAATCCCTTCTTCGTGGTCGCCCTCACACCGGTCTCCATGGCCCTGTTCAGCGCCCTCGCCAGGAAGGGCAAGGAGCCTTCCGCGCCGAAGAAGATCGGCCTCGGCATGTTCGTGGCCGCACTCGGCTACCTGGTCATGCTCGCCGCCTCTAAGGGCCAGCCGGCTCCGTCGGAGCTGACGGCCGTCGGGGGCGTCTCCCCGGATCCGGTGGTTCCGACCTACCTGATCACGACCTACCTGGTGCTGACCTTCGCGGAGCTGCTCCTCAGTCCGATGGGCATCTCCTTCGTCTCGAAGGTGGCCCCGCCGAAGTACAAGGGCCTGATGATGGGATGCTGGTTCGCCGCCACCGCCATCGGCAACTACCTCAGTTCCATTCCTTCGATGCTCTGGGACAATGTGCCGCTGTGGGTCAACTGGACCGTCCTCATGGCGCTCTGCGTCATCTCGGGTCTGGTAATGTTCTCCTTCCTCAAACGTCTGGAGGCGGCCACGGCCGAATAAGCGATGCTCAAGCTCCGGGTCTGGCTGCTGAAGGGTCTGCTCCGCCTGCTGGCGCTGCTGCCGCTGCGCGTTCACTACGTACTGGGGCGCTTCGT
>CAJOMY010000107.1 GCA_905235775.1 uncultured Bacteroidales bacterium
CCCGGGAATTTGTCGCGGAATTTCTTCAGACGCCACGGCGCGATGACCGTGATTTCCGGGTCAAGCGCTTCGGCGGCGATCTGGAAGCGGCACTGGTCGTTTCCTTTGCCCGTTGCGCCGTGAACGAAGTACTTGGCGCCGACTTCATGTGCGACCCGCAGGCAAGCGCGGGCGATGATCGGACGGGCGATAGACGTTCCAAGGAGGTAAATCCCCTCGTATTTCGCCTGCCACTGGATCATCGGGAACGCGAAATCGCGGCAACATTCGTCCTGAACGTCCACGACGCGGGCCGTTTTCGCGCCGATTTTCAGCGCTTTGTCGATAATCGCCTGGCGGTCTTCGCACGGCTGCCCAACATCAACGTACACGCAGTGCACTTCAAAGCCTTCGTCCATCAGCCAGCCAACGAGGACCGAAGTGTCCAAGCCGCCGGAATACGCCAATACACAGGATTTCATGGTTTTCATCCTTCCATAAAATGTGACCGGAAAATGATAGAAAAATATCAATTAACTAATTATGGCACGTTCCGCTTTTTTTGCAAGGGGGAGGGGGGATTTTTTTGAGGAGTTTGTGACGACATTATTTGAAAACAATCAGGAAACAAAAAAATCATTAGCGTTTTGGGTCGTTCGCAGAGAATAACGCATCTTTCAGATACTTGTTTCCGCGTGTTTGGGCCTGTTTTAACGAGGGAGTACAGTGATTTTTTTACAATTATTCTAATCCCTGCCCCTAGTAATATCTTTGAAAAGTGTTAATATGTAAGAGGGGCGGCAAACTTAAATAACCGGATCGTTCGTGGCATATTAAATACCAAACCCGTCAGGTTATTTAGCAAAGGAGGTGATTATGAAGATTAATCAAAGTTTATTGTCGAAGATTGGATGGGCTTTTACCGGGCTGCGCGTTTTTTATATTATAAGACAAATATTCTTCAGATATGAAATGCGTGACGCTGCATTACTAAATGCCAAAAACCGCTGGGAAGTAATAGCTATACTAGAAAGATGTGATGATGCTGTACATTATATGACTGTTGAGTGGATAATTATAGCAATAGCGGCGGCAATAATTGCAATAATACTATACCGAATGTTGCCTTTATATGCAGGTGTTGCTGCTGGCATAGCCACACTATTTACAGAGTTACTAGGTCCAGCTTGTTTATATTGCCTTAGAGAATATGAAATCAGATACCATTTATTTAGTGTGTGGCCCGTAATAACGGTTACGACAGCATGTTGTGCGACAACGATTATTATACTCACACTTATTTTGTATGTGTATAACTATGTAGATAAAAGGGTATAAAAAAAGCGGCACATGCCGCTTTTTTTTATTTTTCACCACCCCACCAATCTAAAAAATTATGTAACCAGGGCATGTATTCATAACCCTGTTCCCTCCCCTGTGTTATTGCATCTCTTTCACCATCTATTAATTTAGTCATAGGCGCAGGTTCGGGAACTGGATCCGTATAGATACCAAGTGCCTTTCCTCTTTGTATTGCTTCCTGTTGTTGCCAGCTTCCTTCGGGTAGATTATCGACAACAATCCTTTTGAAAGATCCCGGTTCTTTAAAACTTCGTTGCATACTAGTATCCATTTCTTTTTGATAAGCCGGCGAATATTGAGGAGGTTGATAGTCTGCTGGTGGACGCACCGACCTATTTGGTTTTATCTTGCGCATACCCTTTTGGCCCGGAGCCGCACTTTTTTGTAAACCCAGTTTTTCATGAATCAGAGCCTGGGCTTCTTTAATGTAATCACTCATATTTATTTTTCCTTTTTTTAGCTATTACAACTTTTACTCCTCATTGTCCGACAGCTTAATTGGTTCAGACCCCTCAAATGCAGTCATATCCAGTTTATTCCGTTTCAGGAAGAGGATCATATCGCCAAGGACTTCAAAGGCTTTACGGGCGCTTCCTTCAAATTCAGGCAGTTTCTGAGGGCCGTACATCTCCTCAAACTGATCTCCCTTCCAGTAGTAGAGGAACAGCAGCCGCCCTACCGTATTCATCGCCTTGGTCATTTTAGTAACCAGTTTGTCGATCTGGGTTTCTGTGTCGGAGTTCGTCAGCAGCGATTTGAGCATTGACACATCGAACACTTCTTTCTGCCCGTTACGAATAGCCTGTTCGACGTTCCTGGCATCGTCGGCGGGATAGCTGGAATCGGGATGGTAGGCATAGACATCACGATTGTCAGGACTCTTGACGCGGGATTCGGCAAAAAAAAGAATCGCTGGTCAAACCAACGATTCCAAATTTTGAGGATGAAATTGAATTAGTGAGGTCACTCATTTCCCCAGATAAAGTTTCAGCAAAGAACGCACCCGATCAAACTCGGGCAGGGAGGCGAGCTCCGTGTATTTCGGGTCAGAACACACTTTTTCGAGGCGGTCGTAAAGTGTCTGGAGAGCCGGAGTCAACTCGGTGCTTCCAGGAGTTTTGGCCTCGGGCGGGAGTTCTAGCCATTTTTGCCATTCCGGTTCCAGAAGCTGCATAAGTTTCTCGTGTGCCGGAACAAGAAGTACGCGCGCCGCCTCGCGGTCGGTCATGTTCGGGGTCGCGGGCGCAATGGGATCCGAAGCCGGGATCTGCGAAGCTACCGAATTCGGGGCTTCGAGCGACTCGGAAGCAGGGGCAACTGCGGGGTTCTCGACGTTCGCCCCCTGACCGGGTTTTTTCGCGTAACTTGCGGTAAGCTCTACCACTTTTCGGGCTGCGTCCGGGATGCCGTTTGCGTAGTAATTCTGGTTGGTTTTTTCGTCAATACGCAGAACACAACCGTCCACGGCAACACCGAGGAACAGACCACGTGAGCGGGAGTAGGAGTAAGAGATCCAGCCGGTGAGCTTGCCGGAGGTCTTCTTGGCCATGAGCTCGATGCCCCAGGCCCGGCCGTAGGTCTCCACGAGATCGTCCGCCAGGTGCGGGTTCATCAGGGTGGTGGCGCCGGATTTGAAATCGAGCTGGTGCGCCGTGTGTTTGTAGTAGCCCTCCAGTGTCAGGTCAATGGCGCCGTTCGCCACGGTCCAGTACAGACCGGAGGCGGCCTGCCAGCCGGTCTGCGGCCGGATGCGGTCGGTGGAAAGCTGCCAGGTGTCGATCGGGGAGATGGACGAGGTGTTGGAGATGAGGTGGATGCGCTGGCTCATCGTGTTGAATCCGGCTTTGACCGACAGGTTGTCGCGGAAAGAATACTTGCCGGACAGGCGGAACTCCGGGTTGACGTAGAACTTGGCCGGATTCAGGGCCAGCAGGCCGGACAGGCGCACGCCGCCTTCGAAGGTCAGCGCCGGCGTCACCGTCCAATTGTCGCTGACGTACAGGGCCGGCTCCACGGCCTGCTGCCGGTCGAGCTCCCAGCTCCGGACGAGCGACTCGCCCGGGTAGAGCGGCGACATGGCACCGGGATTCAGGTTGTAATAAACGCCGTTGAATCCGAACGACAGGTCGTGGACATCCGTCGCGGCGTAGTGGAAATCCAGTTTGAAGAAGCCTTGGTTGATCTGCGTGTCCACGGCATAGCCGGACATCTGGTTCTTGCCCAGGCTGTTCTCCAGCCGGGCGCCGTACAGGTCGTAGCCGGCGACGGTGCTCATGTTGAGCCGCCCGGAGATGCGCCTGCGCCATTTCACGGACGCGTTGAGGTTGGCATAGCGGAAGGCCGGGTCACGGGAGAACTCGAAACCGTCCCGGGACCAGTAGAAGTAGGCCTGGAGGGTGTTGGCATCGTTTACCTTGTGCGTGATGGAGGCGTTGACGTCGCTGAACGAAGCGCGTCCGCCGGAATATTCGCTGCTTTTCGGAAGGAGATTGAGCAACCAGTTGGAGTAGGTGGTGCGCCCGCCCAGCAGGAAGGTGGTCCGGCCCTTGATGAGCGGACCTTCGAGGTGAAGCCGGCTGGTCAGCAGACCGATGCCGGCCGATCCGGAGATCTTGTTGGCATTGCCTTCGCGGCTGCGCACGTCGAGCACCGACGAGATGCGCCCGCCGTACTCGGCGGGAATGCTGCTCTTGTAGAGCTCCACTTCACTGACGATGTCGGGGTTGAAAGCGGAGAAGATGCCGAACAGGTGCGTGGGGTTATAGATGGTGCCGTCGTTGAACAGGATGAGGTTCTGGTCGGTGGACCCGCCGCGGACGTTGAATCCGCTGGAGGCTTCGCCCACGGACTTGACGCCCGGCAGGGTGAGGACGGCCTTGATGATGTCGCCTTCGCCAAAGGCGGACGGGATCTTGTTGATCACCTCCATCCGGACGCGTTCGATGCCCATCTTGGCATCCCGGTGATGTGACACGGCATCGGCGGAGACCACGGCGCCGGTCAGCGCGAGGACTTTCTCCTTCATCACGACATCCAGCACGCCGTCGTCCCAGACCTTGAGGGTCAGATGCATGTCGTCGAGCGAGTAGCCGCTCAGGTTCAGGGTGTTGTCGCCGACAGGCAGGGCGATGCGGTAGAAACCGGCCGCGTCCGTGACCGTGTAGGCGCCCGTCTTGTCATCATAGACTGACACGCCCACCAGGGGCTCGCCCGAGGCGATGTCCCGGACATGCCCGCCGACATAGACCTTGCCCTGGCGGCCGGCGCTGCTCTCTCCGATCTCGTACACCTTGTTCTGGAAGGTTACCACGGCGCTCTGCTCCGCGAGGTACTGCTGCAGGCCGCTGTCGTCGGTCAGATGGGAACGGCCGTCTTCAAAGTAGCCGGCGGGCAGGGAGGTGAAGACGGATTTGCTGTGCAGGACGAAGCGGGCGGAACCGTAGCTGCTGATAATGTAGCCTTTCTCGCGCAGCGCATCGAGGGCCGCCTCGAAGAACCGGTCCCGCGGGGTGCTCACGCTGAAAGTGGACTGCTCGGCCTCGTCCCGGACATAGTAGATGTCGGGCTGGAACTCCCGGCGCAGGAAATGGATCAGCGAATCCAGTTCCACGCGCTTGAGCTCCAGGAGGTCCTGTGCGCGGAGACAGGCGCCGCCTAGTCCGGCGGCCAGCAGAAGGGTGCAGATTATTTTTTTCATCGGTCGGCGAGATTGAGAACCGATTCGCAGAAACCGTCGAAGTCGGTGCCCTGGACGGCCCGGCGGATCTCACGCCTGCGCTCGGGGAAGTGGCGGAGCAGTGCGCCCCGGCTCTTGAACGGGGTGAAATGTCCGTCGGCGTCGCGGAAATAATATTGCTTGTAGTAGGCGAAGTGGTGCGTCAGGTCGGTGCGGTAATTGTCGTCGTAGTAGCCGATGGCGCTGCCGTTGACGTTGGACACGGACGAAGCGAGCCGCTTGTACACATGCTTGTAAACCCGGTGCGCACCGGTGCCGAAGACTTCGTAGAAGCCTTCCGGCAGCTCTTCGCCGGGGCCTATTCCCACAAAGTGGCTCCCGCCGATCGTGAAGGAGGAGGCCAGAGCCGGGGGGAGCGCTACGGCGAAGGGGCCGTCGATCATCTGGACGAGCACCCGCTGTGCCAGCGCATCGATGTTGAGGAAGACGTCGTGGTAAATATTGCCCTCGAAACTGATGTCGCCGCGCTCGAATGCAGGCCCGGACCAGTATGGATGGCCATTGGCAGGGAAGGTGTAACGGGCGGCCTGCTGGGCCCGGAAGAGGATGGACCGGTTGCCTGCCGCGTCCTGGTATTTCTGCAACTCCATGCCGGGCGGTTCCTGCCCCCGGACGCAGAGGCAGCACATCAGCCAGATGACGATGCTGCAGATAATGTTGGCGGTTTTGTTCATCAAAACAAAAATAATGCTTTTTAAGCAATCTGCAAGGGTATAACGCGGGGAGGTGGGAAATACTGCACCGGCGGAAGGGAAATACTTGCAAAGTTTTGGAATTTTGCGAAATATGCCTAAATTTGCACACTTTTTCCCGCGGTGGGAGAAAGAATTTGTATTAACCCTTTTTTTTTTTGCTCAAAGATGGCTGAATATTTGATGCCTGAGAAGAAGCAAGAGATTTTCGCGAAGTACGGGAAGTCCAATAAGGACACCGGCTCTCCTGAGAGTCAGGTTGCTTTATTTTCCTACCGTATCGCTCACCTTACCAAGAAGAACAAGAAGGACGTGGTCACGCGCCGTTCCCTTCTCCGTCTCGTCGGTAAGCGTCGCCAGATCCTGGACTACCTCCAGGAGGTCGACATCGAGAGATACCGTAAGATCGTCAAGGAGCTTGGTCTCCGTCGATAAACGAAATAGGAAAAGGTAGGGATGGTTCCCGGGCGGGACCATCCCTTTTTTGATGAAAAGACGTATAAAGACGCAATAGAGAAACAGTAATGAACGTAATCAACAAGAAGATCGAGCTCGCGGACGGCCGCGTGATCGAGATCGAGACCGGCAAACTGGCCAAGCAGGCCGCCGGCTCCGCCGTGGTCAAGATGGGAGGCACGATGGTCCTCGCCACCGTGACCTGTGCCGAAGAAGTCAAGGAAGGCACCGATTTCATGCCCCTCACCGTGGACTACCGCGAGAAGTACTACTCCGCCGGTCGTTTCCCCGGCGGTTTCCTGAAGCGCGAGAGCAAGCCCTCCGACTACGAGGTGCTCATCGCCCGCCTGGTGGACCGCCCCATCCGCCCGCTGTGGCCGGATGACTTCCACCTGGAAGTTTTCGTGAATATCAGCCTGATTTCCGCCGAGAAGGACATCCAGCCGGACGCCCTCGCCGGCCTGGCCGCTTCCTGCGCCCTCGCCACCTCCGACCTGCCGTTCGGCGGCCCGGTCTCCGAGGTCCGCGTGAGCCGCATTAACGGCGAATTCTTCATCAACCCGACCTTCTCCCAGATGAAGGACTCCGACCTCGAACTGATGGTCGCCGCCACCGAGGAGAACATCATGATGGTCGAGGGTGAGATGAACGAGGTGTCCGAGCACGACATGCTCGAGGCCATCAAGTTCGCCCACGAAGAGATCAAGAAGCACTGCCGCGTGCAGAAGGAGCTCATGCACGAGCTCGGCACCGACGTCAACAAGCGCGACTATCCCCACGACGTGGAGGATGAGGAGCTCAAGAAAGCCGTGCACGGCTTCTGCTATGACAAGTGCTACGCCCTGGCGAAGGCCGCCAAGCCCAAGAAGGAGCGTGAGGAAGGCTTCAAGGCCATCAAGGAAGAGTTCCTCGCCACCATCCCGGAGGAGGAGCTCGAAGAGAAGGCTCCGCTCGTGGATCGTTACTACCATGCCACCGAGAAGGAGGCCATGCGCAACATGATCCTCGACGAGGGTATCCGCCTGGACGGCCGCGTGTGCGACCAGGTGCGCCCGATCTGGTGCGAGGTGGACTACCTCCCCTGCGCCCACGGCTCCGCCATCTTCACCCGTGGCGAGACGCAGTCCCTCGCGACCGTGACCCTGGGCACCAAGATGGACATGAAGGAGATGGACGAGGTGCTGATCCAGGAGGACCAGCAGTTCGTGCTCCACTACAACTTCCCGCCGTTCGCCACCGGCGAGGCCAAGCCGCAGCGCGGCCCCGGCCGCCGCGAGATCGGCCACGGCAACCTGGCGATGCGTGCCCTCAAGCCCGTCGTTCCCCTCGCTCCCGAGAACCCGTACGCTGTGCGCATCGTCTCAGATATCCTTGAGTCCAACGGCTCTTCTTCCATGGCCTCCGTGTGCGGCGGCTGCCTCGCCCTGATGGACGCCGGCGTGAAGATCAAGAAGCCGGTGGCCGGTGTGGCCATGGGCCTGATCACCGACGAGGTGCACCCGAACGACCGTTATGCCATCCTGACCGACATCCTCGGTGACGAGGATCACCTCGGCGACATGGACTTCAAGGTCACCGGTACCGCCGACGGCATCACCGCCACCCAGATGGACATCAAGGTGGACGGCCTGTCCTACGAAGTTCTCGAGAAAGCGCTCGAGCAGGCCCGCCAGGGCCGGATGCACATCATGGGCGAAATGATGAAGACCATCAGCGAGCCGCGCGAGGACTACAAGCCCTTCGTGCCGCGTATCGTCCAGATCCGCATCGCCGCCGAGTTCATCGGCGCCGTCATCGGCAAGGGTGGCGAGACCATCCAGAAGATCCAGAAGGAGACCGGTACCGTCATCAACATCGACGAGGAACCGATCCCCGGCACCAACCTCACCGAGGGCGTGGTGGACATCGCATCCGACAACGCGGAGAACATGCAGAAGGCGCTTGACTGGATCAAGGGCATCTGCGCCGTCCCCGAGGTCGGCACGGTCTATCATGGCCGCGTGGTCTCCATCCTGGAGTTCGGCGCGTTCATCGAAATCCTGCCGGGCAAGGAAGGCCTGCTGCACGTCTCCGAGATCGCGTGGAACAAGACCGACAAGGTCGAGGATGTGCTGTCCGTCGGCGACGAGGTCGATGTCAAGCTCCTCGAGATCGACGCCAAGACCGGCAAGATGCGCCTTTCGATGCGTGCCCTGACCGAGAAGCCGGAAGGCTATGTGGAGCCCAAGGGCCGCGGCGACCGCGGTCCGCGCGGTGGTGACCGCGGTGAGCGCCGGGGCGGCGACCGCCGTGAGGGCGGCCGCGGACGCGATGAGCGTCGCGGTGACCGCCGCGAAGGCGGCCGTGACAACCGTCACGGCGACCGCCCGCGTCACAGCAGCGGTCCGCGCCAGGAGACGCCCGCACCGTCCTTTGACGACTTCAAGGAGACCGTAGACGAGGTCTTCTAGGCTGAAAGGCTCAGCATAAACAGGGTCCGTCCTCAAAATCAGATCGTTTTGAGGACGGACTCTTGTTTTTTGCCGTTCCGTTGAAGGAGGCTGGGCTGTCGGGAAGAACGAGATGCTATCCTAGTACGAAATTGTCGGCATCCTCGAGGACGGGGAACTTGTGATGGTAGGAAGCCAGGCGGGAGAGGTCAATCTCACCAAGGATCACGCCTTCCTGCCCGTCCGGGACCTGTGCGAGCGTTTCGCCGTACGGGCCGATGAGGGCCGTGCCGCCGTTGTATTCACAGGCGGGATCGCTGCCCACGCGGTTGACGGCCCCGACGTAGCAGGCGTTTTCGATGGCACGGGCGCGGGCGAGCGTGTCCCAGGCATAGCGCCGCACATCGGGCCAGCTGGCCACGAGCAGGATCGCGTCATAGTCGTCGCGGTTGCGCAGCCATACGGGGAAGCGCAGGTCGTAGCACACGGCCAGCAGGAAGCGTACGCCCATATACTTCACGACAACACGTTCGGTGCCGCCCCGGAAGCGTTCGCCCTCGCCGCCGTAGCCGAAGAGGTGGCGCTTGTCGTACTGCTCGTACGTTCCGTCCGGGCGGACGAAATAGAAACGGTTGACGCAGGGAGCCAGGTCATTTCCGGCTTGATCGGGAATCTCCAGCGCGATGCTGCCGGCGATGGCGGCGTTCAGCCCGGCCGCCTTGCGCTGCATCCACGCGAGGCCCGCGGAGGGTTCGTGCTCGACCGTCGCGTCGGGGAGCGTGGCGAAGCCGGTGGTAAACATTTCCGGCAGGACATAAAGGTCGGCCTTCTCCGCAGAGGCGAGCAGGGTGTCGAGGCGGGCGCAGTTGGCCTGCGGGTCGCCCCAGGCGATATCGAATTGAATCAGACAGACTTTCATATTTCAATGGGCTTGTACTTCGGGACGAGGCTCTTCATGATGACCCAGGCGAGCAGGTAGGCGATGCCGCAGTAGCAGAACACGATGAAGTACCCGGCAGGCTTGCCTTCGAAACCGAGGAAGCGGAAGGCGGCGCCCGCCTCTTCCGCGTGCGTGAAGAGTTCGCCCGCGACTTTCTGGATGATCATCGAGCCGATGCCGCCCGCCGTCGTGCCGATGCCGGTGATGGAGGCGATGGTGCTTTTCGGGAACATGTCGCCGATGGTGGAGTAGAGGTTGGCGCTCCAGGCCTGGTGCCCGGCACCGGCGAGCCCGATCAGGATGGCCGGCCACCAGGCGGAGCCCAGATTGATGCCGAGCGGCTGCGCGAAGAGCGCGGCGATCGGGAAGAACGCGAAAATGAGCATGGCGAGCATGCGGCCCGCATAGGGATCCAGGCCCTTCTTTTCGACAAAGATCTTGGGCAGATAGCCGCCCACGATGGATACCACGGTCACGATGGCGTAGAGCGTGAAGATCAGCGCCTGGCCCAGGCCCGAGGTGGCGGGGGCGTTGAACTGGTTGCTGAAATAGGACGGTGCCCAGAACAGGAAGAACCACCACACGCCGTCCGTGAAGAACTTGCCCGTGATGAAAGCCCAGGTCTGCTTGTACTTGAGGCACTGGAGGAACGGGATGGATTTAGCTTCTTCGGCCTTGCCCGGAATGACAGCCGGGGACGCGTCCGCCGTGTCATCCTGATGGATGTAGGCCAGCTCGGCCTCGTTGACGTGCGGGCTCTTCTCCGGCTTCTCGTACATGAAGGTCCAGAAGAATATCCAGATGAAGCCCAGGCCGCCAATGATGATGAACGCCCACTCCCAGCCGAGCCTGACGGCCAGGGGCGGAATCAACAGCGGCGCGGCGAGGGCGCCCACGGAGGCGCCGGCGTTGAAGATGGACGTGGCGAAGGCCCGGTCCTTTTTCGGGAAATATTCGGCCGTCACTTTGATGGCGGCCGGGAAGTTGCCGGACTCGCCGAGCGCGAGGATGTCGACCTTCGTGACGTTGATCTTGGCCGCGTCGAGAGCGTCGGCTATGTCGTCCGCAGCCCCTTCGGGAAGAGCCGCCGCGAGGACTGTGCGCCCGTCTTCCGTCTCGCCCACCGTCTCGCACGACACGGTGAGCTGCTCGTCTGGAAACGGGGAGACGGCGGCAAGAGATTCCGCCGCAGTCTTGACCGGGTCCTCTTCCGCGGCGACCCTGACCATCTTGACGACGAGACGAGACAACGGCAAGGCCAGAACCGCTTCGCCGGGGACAATCTCCGGGCCAAGCGGCCTCAATTCGCCACCCTCAAAGGCGACGATCTGCATACTTTCGGCCATTTGAACAGATTATATCAAAATATGGGGATTTTGGGAACGACCTCAAGCAAATGTTTCGTATATTCGCTCTTTGGATTCGCAAAGACCTCTTCGGACGTTCCGGCATCGACGAAAAGTCCCTTCTCCATCACGCAGACGTTGTCGCAGACGTTCTTCACGACGGCGAGATCATGTGCGACGAGAAGAATTGAAAGCCCGAGATCGCGGCGAAGGTCACGAAGGAGGTTGAGAACGCGGGCCTGTACCGACACGTCGAGAGCCGAAACCGGTTCGTCGGCGATCAGCACCTTCGGCTGGCACGCAAGCGCGCGCGCGACCGAAACACGCTGGCACTGGCCGCCTGAAAGCTCGCGCGGATACTGGTCGAGGACGGCCTTCGAGAGCCCGACGAGGGTGACAAGCCCGACGGCGTCTGTCGCGCCCTTCAAGTCGATTGCGCCGCCCTTCGCCCTGCGCGTCGCGTGGCGAAGGGTCTCGTCGAGCATCTGTCGCACGGTCATCCGCGGATTGAGCGAGCCGACGGCGTCCTGGAAGATCATCTGGAGGCCGACTCCGGACGCAATCGTGATTTTGCCCGCAGAGGGGCGTTCAAGCCCGACGAGCGTCTTCGCGATCGTCGACTTCCCCGAGCCCGACTCACCCACAATCCCGAGCATCTCGCCCGGCCCAAGCGAGAACGACACGCCCTTCACGGCCTCGAACGAACCGTACTTCACGTGCAGATCGACCACTTCGAGCAGTTTGTTCATTTCAGGAGCCTCCGGCAGTGTGCTTCAAGTTCGCGGCGGCGCTTCTCCGCCGATTCGACGGCGGCGGATATGCGCGAGCGGTAGAGGTCATGGTCGAGCCCGAGGCACGTGCCCTCGTGCTTCTTGAGGGCAACGGCATCGTCGGGGCTTTCGGCGTCGAGCTGTTCCAGATGGTCGCGGACATCGTGGTAGGCG
>CAJOMY010000108.1 GCA_905235775.1 uncultured Bacteroidales bacterium
GTGGAACGGCCAGCCGGTGTTCATTTCCCCTTTCAGCGTGAAATCTGCGCTCAGCTTGAAGACAGGATTGGCCGTGAAATGGACATATTGCATCTCTCCCTGCATGATTCCGATGGCAAACTTCGTGTTGATGGACAACTGGGCGCCGAAGGCGACTTCCGCGTTTTTCTCGGAGTGCTTGAAAGACATTTTGGGCAAGGTCCATGTCTTGGTCATTATGGCCTTGGTGTCCGGCGCAAGTCCCAGCAAGGCCTCCGTTTCCGCTTCACCGAAGAGCAGCTGCCCATCCGGGCTGAAACTGAATGGAATCGCATTTCCGTCCTGGTCGGTAATCGACTTCACGTAGGAAGAGAGATCCAGTTCGATGCCGCCGTCTTCATGCAGGACCCCGTCATCATCGTAGAGCGGCGTCCCCACCGTCAGTTCCTCGAAGGGCGCGGCGAAGTTGGCTTCCGGATAGGCCGTCACGTCATACTGACCGCCGCCCAGATCCTTGCACGAAGTAATCTTATAGACCCCTCCTTCCGGGAGATCGCTCGTGGGTTGGTCAAAAATCAGGTAACCTCCCTCTTCCGGATGCAGCCCTTCATGGACAATTATGTTGAATACAGGGCGGTGCAGGACCGCACCATGCTCATCGTACAGGACCTCGCCGTCGGGTCCACGCAGCCAGGCTTCTTCGGTCTGGATCAGCGTGACTTTGTCCAGCAGCTCCGGCGTCATGAGGGTAGCGCCTTCTTTCAGGACCGTCTTCGACTCCACCGGATAGGAATTGCCGCTGATGTCGCCAATCAGGTACACTACGCCGCGCTCCAGGGTCTTCCCCTTCGTCGAACCCACCGTCCGCACCGTCTTCCCGCCAGTCACGTCAACGAAGGTGATCTCAAAGCCCTTGGCATAATCCCGCGCCGGGACGATTAGGAACAGCGGACGCATCGAACCGGCCGAATACTCCAGGCCTTCGCCCAGATCCAGGGTCAGGACTGCGCCGGAGCCCGTGATCTCCGCCTTCGGGCTGCTCCCCCCCGTCAGCTTCATCGCTCCGGAAACCGCTGTGCCGCCGAGGTCGCGGAATTCCACGGTCTTCACCAACGTCTCCTCATCGAACACCTGGCCTATCTTCAGCACCGCCGTCATGTTCCGGAAGCTCAGACCGGAGCCTTTGCTTCCTTCTCCCAGAAGGATGTTCGCTGCCGGGTCCGGCTGCACCACGCCGTTGTAGGTTACGTAGTGCTGCGTCGCCGGGAAATCCACGACGATGGCGTCCCCGTCCTTCTTTGCTCCCTTCTGGTAGGGCGAGTAGGCCGTCAGCCTGCCTGCAGGAATGCTCCCTGCCGTGCTGAAATCCGCCGTCTTGCGGTCGGAGGACAGGTCCTCGGCCGCCACGGTGAAGAGCTGGTTCTCAGCGCTCCCTCCGTACACGCCAATCTGCTCGCCCTCCTCCCAGAAGGATTCGAGCTTCACGCCGGGATTGTCCACCAGGATGGATTTGGTCACCGCCAGGTCCTCGTCGAACACGCCGCGGAGGCGTTCGCCATGCTTTTCCGGCGCAAGACTGTCATTGATACAGGCGGACAGTGAAAGAAGCATTGCCGGAATTATCGTGATAGTATATCTTGTTTTCATGTTTCAACCTTTTTTGATTAATCCCATTCGGTATGGTCGCCGTAGCCAAAATCTTCCCCACCCACGGTCGCGGGGGCGTCCTCGACCGTGAAGGTAGAGTACACAAAATACTCGTTATACTTGTCGTACACCTTTACCTGAGCGCTGCGGGCCGCCGTTACCGTTTCGGCGCGGGCCGTCGAGGTTAGCCTGAGCGTCGAATTGTTCACGCACTCCACTTTCAGCCAGGCTGCATCCGTCTCCGGTATCCAGCGCCAGGTGTTGGTCGTGACCAGCAGATCCCGGGTCTGTCCGTCCGCCGAGAGGAACACTGTCATCCCTGTCGGCCCGTCTTCAATCCAATCGTATTCCCTGGAATAATCCTTCTGGGGAAAGTAGATGATCGTATGCGTCTGCTGGACAATCTGGATGGTCTTGCTGTAGACCGAACCGGCCTTTACGGTGACAGTACAGCTGCGGGGCGGATCGTAGCGCTCGTACCCGTTCTCGTCGCGGGCATCGTAATTTTCTATGTCCAGCCAAAGCTTGTCCGTCATAGGCGTTGGCTTGCACCAGGATTCGCTGGAAGTCGCCGTCCAGTCGCTGATATTGGTTTCCACGGGCCAGCTCATTGCTCCAGGATCCATATTCAGAACCCATTCATCCGGCAGCGAAGCCGTAAAAAACGGAGTATTGGGGTCTGTTCCAGGGTCTGTTCCAGGGTTCGTGCCAGGGTTCGTGCCAGGATTCGTTCCGGGATTCGTCCCCGGGTTTGTTCCCGAATCCGGGTTGTTGGGCTTGCCGCAGCCCGAGAGCGCAACGGCCAATGCCAGACCAATCAGGGTAAATTTATAAGCTTTCATGGCAAAGAATTAAATTTATGTCCGTAAGATAAGCCTTCTTCCCCGAAAGATTTATCCTAAAAATGGAAAACCGACTTGCAATTCCGGAATTGCAAGTCGGTTCTTCTCAGGTGGCGAGAAATTGCGGGAAAATTCCCGCAGTTTTCTAAAAAAGTTGCGGATTCTTTCCCGCACCGGGGATTCCCCAGAGTACGACTGACCGGATGGCACTTCATCTATAAAAACCATCCCGCCACCCCTCCGGGGCCGTGGCGGGATGGTTTCAATTGTGCCGACTATTTATCTTCTACGTAGCTGCGGCCCAAAGCGTCGAGGGGCCAGAAGTAAACGTCGTGCAAGGGATGGTTGGCATTGAGGAGCATTTCGCTCCCGCCCCCGACGGGAACAAGGACAACCTCCGTCCAGAACTTGTGATGGGAGGTAACCTCCGTGCGGAAAGTACCTTCAAATACGTCTCCCTTGAAATCGGCCGCATCCGAACTGGGATAAACGCCGACCGTCTCAGTGTGTACCTCACGGTAATTTGTCCCGGCATCATCCACAGTGGCACCCCATTCACCCCAGTACAAATAGGGATTTCCGGCCTCTAAGCAGGCCATGAAGTCGTCATAGTACTCTCCGTTATCTAACTCTTCCGTCCGAGGCGTGAAAGAAAACTGTTCCCGGCTGTTCACCGACCCGTTGCTCTCCAGTACGCG
Organism: uncultured Bacteroidales bacterium; assembly: GCA_905235775.1. Taxonomy (GTDB): domain Bacteria; phylum Bacteroidota; class Bacteroidia; order Bacteroidales; family UBA932; genus Cryptobacteroides. The sequence continues at coordinate 3,167 of CAJOMY010000108.1, forward strand.
AACCTTGACTTCGTATTTGACGGCCGTCGGCTCCTCCAACTTGATATAGTACGACCAATTTTTTGGGGAAACGGGCACCTGAGAATGGACCGTGGTTCCACCGACGTCGAAAAGATAGAATTTCTCGGAGAGCGGCAGCGATTGGTTCCCCGAAGAAGCAGTAATCATCTTCGGTGTCAAATATTTCTCCCAGATAGGGTCGAAGGAAACATTCGTCGTAAGGTCTTTGAACGTATGGGTGAAATATCCGCCCAGCGAAGCGATGCTGGGTGTTATTTCCAACTCCGGCTGCAGCGCCAGTTTGAGGGACTTGGTTTTGTCTTCAAATTGAATACCGAACGACAGCTTGAACTGCGCCTGTGCGCCCATTCCGAAAAGCCCGTATATGGACAGGTAGGGAGACACGCTCAAAGAGCCATACGCATTCAGAGATGCGCCTCCGCCCCCTAATTCCGGTGTGAGTTCCACTGGCTGGGGCGTAGCGCTGTGGTGACGCGCCGAAAAGCCATCCCCTTTGTTGTAGGAAACGCTGTACACTCCGGCATTGTAAACATAGCTGACCGACGTGGAGAAATACACCTCGCCACTGATACCAAGTCCTGCGGAAATGTCAACCGACGGGGTAAGGATAATCGGTCCGATGACGATGGGTGTACAGATGAGTTTGATAAGATGTACGTTTGTCGAGAGATCGAACCCTGCTTTCAGCTTAAACTCTGCGCTTAGCTTGAATTCGGGCTCTACGTTAAAGTGGACAAACTGTACTTCTTTTTGCATTGACCGGATGGCAAACTTGGTCTTGAGCTTCAGTTCCGCACCCAGCGAGCATTCGGCATTCATTTCGGAGTGCTTGAGGGAAAGGCCGGGGAAGGAGAAGTTTTTGGTCGTTACTTTCGTGTCCGGGAGGCCCAGCAGGGATGTCATCGTCTCTTCGCTGAACTGAATCACGCCGCCCTCCGCCGCATTGTAAGGAACCGATTCGCCGGTAGTCACATCGATAATCTGCACGACGTGGCTGGCCAAGTCGAGATCGATGCCGCCGTCTTCGATCAGATTGCCGGCATCGTCATAGGAGACAGGGCCTCCAATCTGCAGCTCGTCATATGCGGCGGCAAAGTTAACTTCAGGCACTGCGAGGACTTCATAATAGTCCCAGGACGGCCGGCATTCCAAGATTTGGTATACGCCCCCGGAAGGAATTTCACTTGTTCCCTGGTTGAAAACCATGTATTTCCCTTCCGCCGGGGCCAAGTCCTTGTGCACAAGCAGACTGAGCTGCGGGCGACGGATGGGTTCGTGATACTGGACGTCATAGCAGAGGTTCCCGTCCGGGTCTGTCAGGTATACCATCATGTAGTCCAGCAACTTGACCTTGTCCAGTGCTTCCGGTGTCATCAGAATGGCATCTTCGCTCAAAACGGCGTGTGTTTCCGCTGTGTAATCCTCCTCGTCGATGTCGCCGATGGTATATACTACGCTGCGGTTCAAGGTCTTACCCATCGTCGTGCCGACGGTACGGACTGTCCTGCCGCCCTGATCGTCGATGAAAGCGATCTCGAAGCCCTTCGCATACTCCCGAGCCGGAACTACCAGGAACAGCGGACGCACGCCGCCGGAGGGGAACTCCAGGCCTTCACCGAGATCCAGCGTGAGCACCTTGCCGCTGCCGGTGATTTCCGCCTTCGGGCTGTTCCCGCCGGAGAGCCGCATCGTCCCTGTGACTGCCGCGCCGCTCAAATCCCGGAACTCCACCGATGTCACCACCGTCTCCTCCTCGAACACCTGGCCGATCTTCAGGAAGGCCATCATGTTCCGGAAGTTTACTCCGGCGCCCTTGCTGCCCTCGCCCAGGAGGATGTTCGCCGCCGGGTCCGGCTGCACCACGCCGTTGTAAGTCACGTATTTCTGCACCGAAGGGAAGGTTACGACAATGGCATCACCGTCCTTCCCGGCACTACTCTGGTAGGGCGAATAGGCCGTCACTTTCCCTGCGGGGATGCTGCCGTCCGTTCGGAAGTCCGCTGTCTTCCGGTCATAGGACAGATCTTCGGCCGTCACGGTAAAGAGCTGGTTCTCAGCGCTTCCGCCGTACACGCCGATCTGTTCGCCCGCCTCCCAGAAGGATTCGAGCTTCACGCCGGGATTGTCCACGAGGATGGCCTTGGTCGCCGCCACATCAGTGTCGATGATACCCCTGAGGCTTTCTCCCTTGCCCCACTCCGGAGCCGGGTCATCGATTCTGCAGCCGCACACGGAAAGCGCCGCGGCCAGTACGATCAGCTTATAAATATATTTTTTCATAGCTCCGTATTTTTAGTCCCAATCCGTATGGTCGCCATAGCCGGCGTCCTCGCCGCCGAGGCCCGCCTTGGCATCCTTGACCGGGAAGGTGATGTAATAGGTCTGGTCTGACGTCATCCAAATCTTTACCGTAGCAATACGGTCGTCGCTCTGCGAAGCCGGGCGGGCAGTAGAGCTCAGCCGGAGGGTCTGATTGTCGATGCGGCTGACCGTCAGCCAGTCGGCATCGCTGCCCGGAGTCCACTCCCAGACGTTGTTGCGGATGAAAATATCCCGGGTTTCCCCGTCGGAGGAGAGTTCCAGGGGTTTCCCGTCCCACCAGCCGTCCAAAGTCTCGATGTAAGGATGCGTCTGCTGGATAATCCGGATGGTCTTGCTGAAGACTGAACCGGCCTTGACGGTGACCGTACAGGTTCGCGGCGGGTCGAAGCGCTCGTACCCGTTTTCGTCGCGGGCATCGTAATTCTCGATGTCCAGCCAAAGCTTGTCCGTCATGGGCGTTGCCTTGCACCAGGACTCGCTGGAAGTCGCCGTCCAGTCGCTGATATTGGTCTCCACGGGCCAGCTCATGGC
>CAJOMY010000109.1:0-11178 GCA_905235775.1 uncultured Bacteroidales bacterium
GGAACCTTCCGGGGGCGAGCTGCCGCTGCCGCGGAGCCGCACTCGACTGACAATGGACAAAGAAGGCGACCAATAATCACTTATTAGTCGGCCTTTTTTCTTACCGCACCGGGACGGCGTGGGTGTTCTTGACTTCGCCCATGACGAAGGTGCTGTTCAGGCCGCCGATGCAGTCCAGCTCGCCGAGGATTCTCAGCACGAACTGCTGGTATTCCTTCATGCTGGAGACATAGACTTTCAGCAGGAAGTCGTAGTCACCGGAGATGTTGTAACATTCCCCCACCTCATCCATCGACTGGACCGCCTCCATCAGGCGGCGGGCGTTGTCGAAGGTGTGCTGCTTCATCTTGATGTAGCAGAAAGCGACGAAGGAGCAGTCCAGCTTCTCCGCATCCAGCACCGCCACGTAGCCCTTGATGTAACCCTGCTCGCGCAGGCGCTTGATGCGCTCGAAGACGGGCGTGGGAGACAGGTGCACGCGCGCTGCGACCTGTTTGTTGGTCAGCGCGGCGTCTTCCTGCAGGATGCGCAGGATGGCCAGGTCGGTGGTGTCGAGTCCGTTCATAAGGCTGAAAGAATAAAATTCTTCCCGAACGCGCCCGTGCTGGCGCCCGTGGAATATTCGTTCTGACTTCTGCACAAAATTAGTTATATTTTCTGAATTTCAAAAAGTCTTTGGAAATATTTTCCATAACCCCGACCTTTGTCATTGCCAGCCGGCCGGAAGTTCCCGGTTCTCCGCTAATCAGTTTCCAAACGGGAACGTCCGCTCCGGCGGCAGGAAAAAAGAATTTAACTATTTAAAAATACAAGATTATGAGCACGCAGAAGTATCACGTTGAAACGCTGGCCCTCCATGTCGGCCAGGAGACCCCGGACCCCGCATCTGACGCCCGCGCCGTTCCCATTTACCAGACGACCTCCTATGTCTTCCGCAACAGCCAGCACGCCGCCGACCGCTTCGGTCTCCGCGACCCCGGCAACATCTACGGCCGCCTGACCAATTCCACCCAGGGAGTCTTCGAAGACCGCATAGCAGCCCTCGAAGGCGGCGTGGCGGGACTTGCGGTAGCCTCCGGCGCCGCCGCCATCACCTATGCCCTGCAGAACGTCCTGCAGAACGGCGACCATATCATCGCCGCAAACAACCTCTACGGCGGAACCTACAACCTGATCACGCACACCCTCAGCACGCAGGGTATCGAGAATACCATCCTGAATGTCAATGACCTGCAGGCGCTCGAGGCCGCCATCCGGCCCAACACCAAGGTCATCTACGCCGAGACCTTCGGCAACCCCAACTCCGATGTCGCCGACTTCGAAGGCATCGCTGCAGTCGCCCACAAACACCATATCGTCTTCATCGTAGACAATACCTTCGCCCCCATCCTCATCCGTCCGCTGGAGCACGGCGCCGACATCGTGGTCCACTCCGCGACCAAATTCATCGGCGGCCACGGCAGCTCGCTGGGCGGCGTGATCGTGGACGGCGGCAAGTTCGACTGGAAGGCGAACGCCGACAAATACCCGACCCTGGGCAAACCGGACCCCAGCTACCACGGAGCCGTGTTCGCCGACGTAGCCGGCCCCGCCGCCTTCGTGACGCGCATCCGTGCCGTCATCCTGCGCGACACCGGCGCCGCCATCAGCCCCTTCAACGCCTGGATCCTCCTCCAGGGCGTCGAGTCCCTGCCGCTGCGCATCGAGCGCCACACGCAGAACGCCCTCAAGGTCGTCGAATACCTTTCCAAGCATCCCAAGGTGGCGAAAGTCAACCACCCGGCACTCCCGGACCACCACGACCACGCACTGTACTGTCGCTATTTCCCGAACGGTGCAGGCTCCATCTTCACCTTTGAAATCAAGGGAACGCAGGAAGACGCCTGGCGCTTCATTGACAAGCTCAAGATCTTCTCCCTGCTGGCCAACGTGGCCGATGTCAAGAGCCTGGTGATCCACCCCTACACCACCACCCACTCCCAGCTGAGCCCCGAAGAACTGGCGGAGCAGCACATCACGCCCAACACCATCCGTCTCTCCATCGGCGTCGAGCACATCGATGACATCATCGCCGATCTCGAACAAGCATTTGACTAACTGAATAACAGCAAATTCACACCATGATATATCAGAATCTCACCGACCTCATCGGGAGCACTCCGCTCCTGGAGGTCAAGGGCCTGGAAGGCCAGCAGGCGCGCATCGCGCTTAAACTCGAACGTAACAATCCCGGGGGCAGCGTCAAAGACCGTATCGCCCTCGCCATGATCGAAGATGCCGAGCAGAACGGCTCGCTCAAGGCCGGCGCCACCATCGTGGAGCCCACCAGCGGCAACACCGGCATCGGCCTGGCGTGGGTCGCCCGCGCCAAAGGCTACAAGACCATCCTGACCATGCCCGACACGATGAGCATCGAGCGGCGCAACCTCCTCAAGGCCTTCGGAGCCGAGATTGTCCTCACGCCCGGCGCGGAGGGCATGAAGGGCGCCATCGCCAAGGCGGAAGAAATCCGCCAGAACACCCCCGGCGCCATCAGCCTCGGCCAGTTCATCAACCCGGCCAACCCGGCCGCCCATGAGCGGACCACCGCCCAGGAAATCTGGCGCGACACCGACGGACAGGTGGACGTGTTCGTGGCCGGCATCGGCACGGGAGGCACCATCAGCGGTACCGGCAAAGGATTGAAAGCCCACAAGGCCAGCATCCAGGCCATCGGCGTGGAGCCCGCCTCCTCCGCCGTGATCACCACCGGCATCCCTGGCAAGCATAAGATTCAGGGTATCGGCGCAGGCTTCGTCCCCCAGACCTTCTTGAAGGAATATGTCGACAGCGTGCTCACCGTAACGGACGACGACGCTTTCGCCGGTGCCCGCCTGCTTGCTGACCGTCTCGGCCTGCTCGTCGGCATCTCCTCCGGCGCCGCCTTCAGCGCCGCCTACGCGCTGGCGAAGAAGCCCGAGTATAAGGGGAAACTCATCGTGGCCCTGTTGCCGGACACCGGCGAGCGCTACCTCTCCACGGCCCTGTTTGAACGCTAACTCATCTTTCAGCCATTATCATTACGCAGATGGAGCAGGCTAAATGCCTGCTCCATCTGTAAATAGCGGCTGCTCGGTCGCGCGGGACTGGAGAATCCGGGACCGGGGAGGCACATCGTGCGTAAGCCAGACGTTGCCGCCGACCACCGTGTCGTGGCCGATGGTCACGCGGCCCAGGATGGTCGTATTGGCATAGACCGTGACATTATCTTCCAGAATCGGATGGCGCGGGACGTCCATCGGACGCCCGTCCAGGTCGTATTTGAAGTTCTTGGCGCCGAGCGTCACGCCCTGATAGAGCATCACATGGTTTCCGATCACGGAGGTGGCGCCGATGACAATGCCGGTGCCGTGGTCGATGGCGAAGTATTCGCCGATCTGCGCGCCGGGATGGATGTCGATGCCGGTGGCCGAATGGGCCATTTCCGTGAGCAGTCGCGGCGCCACAGGGACTTCCAGCAGCAACAGTTCGTGCGCTATGCGGTAGTGCAGCATGACTTTGACCCCGGGATAACAGAGCACGATCTCCGTGCGGTCGGTGACGGCCGGGTCATTGTCTGCAATGGCCTCCACATCCGTATGGAGCAATCGGGAAATCAAGGGAATGCGCTCCATGAAGGCGTCGGCGATCTTATCGCAGGCGAGCTTGCGGACCACGCTGCGCACACGCATCAGGTCCAGTACGCGGTCCTCCTGCCCGAGATACTCGGGAAAGACGAGCCGGCGCATCAGCGCAATTAATTCTGTCAGCTGTTCTTCCATGCACCAAATGTAAGAAAAAAAACACTATCTTTACCAATTGAAGTAGTATATTGCCATATGAAGCCATTCCCCTCGTTAGAGATCGTCCAGCCCATGAAAGGCATCACCCAGTCCGAGCTCCTGGACAGCATCCGCCCGTTCATGGAGTTCGGCCCGCGCTATATCAACGTGACCTGCCACCGCGACGAGTACGAGTTCCGGGAGGAGGCGGACGGCAGTTTCACCCGGCATCTGCTGCGCAAACGCATCAGCCAGACCGCCGTCTGCGCCGCCGTGCAGGCGGCTTTCCCGGAAGTGGAAGTGGTCCCGCACCTGATCTGCGGCGGGGCCAGCGCCGACCAGATCGAGGCGCAGCTGCAGGACTTCAAATTCATGGGCATCCGCAACATCCTCGTCCTGCGGGGCGACGCCATCCCGGGCGAAAAGCGTTTCTCGCCCGAACCCGGCGGTTATGCACATGCGGACGAACTGGTCGCCGCCATACGCCGTTTCGAAGCGGCCGGCGGCGGGCAGCGCCTGTTCACGCTCGGCGTGGGCGGTTATCCCGAGAAGCATTTCGAATCGCCCAACCTGGAGACGGACATCCAGTTTCTGAAACAGAAAGTGGATGCCGGCGCCGACCAGATCATCACCCAGATGTTCTTCGACAACGCCGTTTTCTATGATTTCGTGGACCGCTGCCGCGCCGCCGGGATCACCGTCCCCATCGTTCCCGGCATCAAGCCGCTCTCCTCTGCCCGGCAGGTGGAGCTGCTGCCCGAAAGCTTCTCCATCGACATTCCCGTCGAACTGACCTCCGAGATTACAGCCCATCCAGGCGACGCCTACCGGATCGGTCAGGAATGGTGCAAGGCCCAGTGCCGCGACCTGATCGCGCATGGCGTCGAAGAAATCCACTTCTACACGATGGGACGCAGCGAGAACGTCGTCAGCATCTTGCAAGACTGTTTCTGAGATGGACGGGCTGAAGCAAGCGCTGGCCGGGAGGATCCTGATCCTGGACGGGGCGATGGGCACGATGCTCCAGCGCCACGGCCTGAGCGGTGACAGCGAACCCTTCAATATCAGCCATCCCGACATCATCCGGGACATCCACCGCGCCTACATCGATGCCGGCGCGGATATCATCAGCACCAACACCTTCGGCGCGAACCGCATCTCGCAAGCCGATTACGGCCTGTCCGACCGGGCGCAGGAATTCGCCCGGGCAGGTGCCGCCCTGGCCCGTGAGCAGGCCGACGCCGCGCCGCGAAAGGTCTGGGTGGCCGGTTCAATCGGCCCGAGCGGCAAGTCGCTCACCCTCCCGCAAGACCTGTCCAACCCTGCCTGGCGGCCGTTCTCGTTCGATGAGATGGCCGCGGCTTACGCGGAGCAGATCCGGGGTCTGGTGGCGGGCGGCGTGGACGCGCTGTTGCTGGAGACCTGCTTCGACGCCCTCAACACACGCCCTCAGTGATATCCCGGAAGCGGCCGGCCTGCCGGTCTTGATCTCCGTATCCGTCGCAGACCGCAGCGGACGCACCCTTACCGGACAGACGCTGGAGGCCTTCTTCCGTTCCATCCGACACGCCGGTCCGCTCTGCTTCGGGCTCAACTGTTCGCTCGGCGCGGCCGACCTGGCTCCGCTCGTGGCCGACATCGCCTCCTGGGCCGACTGTGCCGTGAGTTGCTACCCCAACGCCGGTCTTCCCAACGAGATGGGCACTTACGACGAAACGCCGGAGCAGACGGCCGCCGCCCTGCGGAAAATGGCGCAGGACGGGCTTGTGAACCTCGTCGGCGGCTGCTGCGGCACCACGCCCGAACATATCGCCGCCATCGCGGACGCCGTGCGCGGTCTCGCACCGCGGGCCATCCCGGCGCCGGATTCCCGGCCCTACGTGAGCGGTCTGGAGTCCGTCTGCCTGGACGTGGCGCAGAGCCGTTTCACCAACATCGGCGAGCGGACCAACGTGGCGGGGGCCCGCAAATTCGCCAAGCTCATCGCCGCAGGCGACTACGACACCGCCCTGCAGGTGGCCGCCAGCCAGATCGAGGGCGGCGCCGCCGTGATCGACATCAACATGGACGATGCGATGCTCGACTCCACCGTCGAGATGGAGCGCTTCGTGCGCCACATCGCCGGCGATCCGGCCGTCTCCCGGGCCGCGCTGATGATCGACTCTTCGCACTGGGAGACGCTCCTCGCCGGGCTCAAGAACGCGCAGGGCCGCTGCATCGTCAACTCCATTTCCCTCAAAGAGGGCGAGGAAGCCTTCCTGTCGAAGGCCCGCGAAATCCGTCGCCTGGGGGCGTCGGTCGTGGTAATGGCCTTCGACGAGCAAGGCCAGGCCACCACCTACGACCGCAAGGTCGAGATCTGCTCCCGCGCGTTCCGGCTGCTCACGGAGCAGGCCGGCTATCAGCCTTGCGAAATCATCTTCGACGTCAACGTCCTGTCCATCGGCACCGGCATCGCGGAGCACGCCCGCTACGGCATCGACTTCATCGAAGCCGTCCGCTGGATCAAGCATAACCTACCGGGCACGCTGTGCTCCGGCGGCATTTCCAATCTTTCCTTTGCCTTCCGCGGCAACAATGCCGTCCGCGAGGCGATGCACACCGCCTTCCTCTATCATGCCGTGGCCGCAGGCCTCGACATGGGCATCGTCAACCCGGGGATGCTGCTCCCCTACGACGCCGTTGAGCCCGGGCTGCTGCGTGCCGTCGAGGACGTGATCCTGGACCGGGACGAAGAAGCCACGGAGCGGCTGATCACCTTCGCCTCCGGGCTTGCTTCCCAGCGGGCGGACGAAAATTATTTTCCGGACAGGTCTGCCGGAAAATCAATTTCCGCTCCGCCCTCCACAACGCCCTCGCACGCAAGTATGTCCTCCTGTCATCCTGAGCGCAGCGAAGGATCTCCCGAAATCCCTGCCTCCGAACGCCTCGCCACGGCGCTCGTACGCGGCACGGCCATTCCGGAGGCAGACCTGATGGAAGCCCTGGCAGAGAAGGGCCGCGCGGTGGACGTCATCGAGGGGCCGCTGATGGAGGGGATGGCGCAGGTCGGAGAGCGCTTCGCCGAGGGGAAGATGTTCCTTCCGCAGGTGGTGAAGTCCGCCAAGGTGATGCGCGATGCCGTACAGGTCCTTCAGCCATACATGGGAGAAGAAAGCGGCGGCAGCGGGAAACCCCGTTTCCTGATCGCCACGGTCAAGGGCGACGTGCATGACATCGGCAAGAACATCACCGGCATCGTGCTGCGCTGCAACGGTTTCGAGGTCACGGACCTCGGCGTGATGGTTCCCTCCGAGACCATCCTGGAGCAGGCGGCGGCCACCGGGGCCGACCTGATCGGCGTGAGCGGGCTCATCACTCCCTCGCTGCACCAGATGGAGGAACTCTGTCGCGAGATGGCCGCCCGGGGCCTCTCGACGCCCCTGCTGATCGGCGGCGCCACCACCTCCGCCCTCCATACCGCTGTCAAGCTGGCCCCGCTCTACGGACACGTATTCTATGCGCCCGACGCCTCGGCCTGCGCCGTGCTCGCCGGGCGCCTGATCTCCGACCGGGCACAGACCGAGGCCGAAGAGCACCGCAAGCAGGAGGATATCAGGGAGATGTACCGTGCCGGGGTTGCTTCCCAGCGGGTGGACGGAAATTATTTTCCGGACAAGTCTGCCGCAAAACCCTTTTCCGCTCCATCCTCCCCAACGCCTCCGCACGCAAGCCCGGCATTCTTCCCCCCGGAAAGCTACCTTCGCGGAGCCTTCTTCGAAAACATTCCCTGCCGGGAACTCTCTGTCGCGGATGTCCTGCCTTATTTTGACTGGAAGCTGTTCTATGCGATTTGGGGGATAAAAGATTCCGGCTCTTCGGCCGGAATGACGAAAGGGCTTGACCCGGAGGCCCGGCAAGCAGACCTGCCGGCCGAGCCTGGGGAAGACAGGGTGGAACAACTCAGCGCCGACGCCATCGAGCGGCTGGAGGTCATCAAGCGCGAGGGCCTGTGCCGCATCCGCATCGCCGCCCGCTTCGACGCCTGCCACGCGGAAGGAGACATCATCGTGTCTTCTTGTCATCCTGAGCGCAGCGAAGGATCTCCCCCCGCCTGGCGCCTGCCGATATTGCGTCAGGAAGGCGCCGACGGCCGCTCGCTGGCCGATTTCGTGGCGCCGCAGGACTACGGGTTCGACTCCCCCGCAGGAGTGTTCGCGATTTCGGTCCATCCGGCGAATCCGGGCTTGACCCGGAATCTCCACCCCACCGGATGCGACTGCCCGTCCTGTTCCCCGATGGATTACGATTCGCTGCTGGACCGCAGCCTGCGCCTGACCCTCGCAGAAGCCGCCTCCGGCTGGCTCGACGCGCAGCTGGAGCAACAGCTCAAAGACGCGCAGCGCGACGGGAAGCCAGTCCCGGCAGCGCCGGTGAAAATCGTCAAACCCGCGGCGGGCTATGCATCCTGCCCCGACCACAGCCTCAAACGGGACATCCTCGCCCTGCTGCCAGGCGCGTCAGAACTGGACATCCGCCTCACGGAGTCCTGCGCCATGATTCCCGACGCCAGCATCTGCGGGCTCGTCTTCGCACACCCGCAGGCCGGCTACCCGGAGATCCGGCACCTCTCTCCCGCCGCCCTTGACGCCTACGCCACCCGTCGCGACTTCACGCCGGACGAAGCCCGGCAGTTTCTGAGCCATCTGCGCTGAGTTTCTGCGTGCACCTCGCCCGTTTCACCCCCCTAAAAACGGGCGACCCCCAGCCAAATCGCCAGGGGTCGCCCGGATTACCCACCCTTTCCGGGCGAGGTGTCTATATCCAGCCGGCTATCAATTCCAGGACCTCCGGAGCAAGGGTCTCTTCGATTTCCCGATATTCGGCAGAGAGGCCGGTCTGGCAGTGTTGGAACAGGTGGTTCAACCCTTCGCACCGGACGATGCGGGCGGCCGGAAGGCCTTTCTCCAACGCGCCCAGATTCGTGTCCGCATCCACCTGGGTGTCCTTGGTACCGTTCAGCGCCAGTACGGGACAGCGGACCTGCCCCAATAGTTTCGTGGCATCCAGGGAGATGAAATACCGCATATAGGGTGTCAGGGCCTGGGCGACGGCCAACTTATAATTCTGTTTCAAGGCCTCCGGCAAGTCGTAGCCATCAATGGAATCTGCCGGCTGCTCCCCGGCGGTGATCTGCGCAAAAGCCTTCTCCAGCGCTTCGCAGTAGCTGCTTATCTGACTTTCCGGAAGTCCGGCCTGGAGCAGTGCGGCCCGGTTCTGCGCCAGCAGCGTCCGGGAGCCGGTCACGACCATCCCCGCCAGGCTGACCACGAAATCGGTCTTGCCTTCGGCAGCCAGCATCAAGGCGATGGTCCCACCCTCGCTATGGCCGAGAACGCCCACTCTGTCAAAGCGCCCGCGCAGCAGGTCGATGCCCGCCCGGGCATCTTCCTTGAAGACCTCCGTGGTGACCGACAGCACATCTCCTGTTGACTCACCGAAACCCCGGTCATCGTAGCGGAGCGTCGCGATCCCCCTCCGTGCAAGGTAATCGGCGATGACCGCAAAGGGCTTGTGCTCAAAGATCTCCTCGTCCCGATTCTGCTGGCCGCTTCCCGTGACGAGCAGGAGCACGGGCGTCTGGCGGCTGCAGCCCTCGGGGAGCGTGAGCGTGCCGCGCAGGGTGGCGTCCCCGTTGCTGAAGGAAAGCTCTTCTGTCTGATAGGGAAAAGGACCCTGCGGGGTCTGGGGCCGGTTCAGGCGTGGTTCACCCGGCGTCAGCGTCAAAGGAAAAGAGGCGCCGCTCTGCGTAAAGTTGCCGCTGATCCCTTTGCCTAGCTGCACCCCCTCGAAAGCAGCTCCGATCGACGGAACCGTGATCTTGACGCCAACCAGCGTCGCGGTGACCTGCGCAGGGATACCCCGGGCGCCCTGGTCCGGAACATCCAGCGTGCATCCGCCGCCTTCCGAAAAGCGGAAGACCAAGCCAAGCGAGACTCCCTGCCGGACCTCGATCTTTCCGCTCCAGACACCCTCCGGCATCTGTGCGCCGCAAACGGAGCACACCAGAACAAGGAATATGGTTGAAAGAAAACGCTTCATGGATAGAAATCTTTGTACAAACAAAGATAAAAAACATATCAAATCTATAAAAATCGTATAAATGCATCGGAACCCCTTTCCGCATCGCGGAAGTTCTCTCTATATTTGGGAAAACGAAAATTATGAAAACCAAACATTTCTTTCATTTCGCAACGAAGGGACTGGAAAACGACATCCTGTTCGGGTCTGTCAAGGAATTCATCGCCGGCATGAATCGCATCGCCCTCTGCCTGTGCCGGCTTGGGAATGAGCATCCTGTCATCGTCATCTGCTTCTGCCTGATGGATAATCATGTCCATTTCATCCTGTATGGTACGGAAGAGGACTGCGTCCTATTTATGGAGAACTACAAACAAGCCACCGAGCTATGGCTTCGTCATCACGGAGACGACAATCTGCCGGGGAAGTTTTGGCAGATCGGCCATTGGCCGATTCCGGACAGGGACCGGCTCCGCACGACCATTGCCTATATCCATCGCAATCCGACCGCGGCCGGCATGGCAGTCAGCCCGGCGGGTTACCGATGGAGTTCCGCTTCTTTGATATTTGCTGACAGTACATGGATTCAATCGTTCGGGCGACGGATGGACAGCCTGTCCATCTATGAGCGGCGCCGGATTCTCAATAGCAAGACAGAACTCCCGGCCGACTGGACACTGCTGCCCGACGGGATGATCTGGTCTGGGAATTATGTCAGCACGCAGGTGATGGAGCGACAGTTCGATTCCGCTAGGGACTACCAGTTTGTCCTGAACAAACGGGTTGAAGATGAAGTCAATCTCGAAATGTACAGCCAACAGATATCACTCCCAGACCGGGACGTCAAGTCCCGGGCAAAGGACATGGCAGGCAAACTGTTCAGGAACAGGGAAATCCAAGATCTGAACGTCCAACAGCGGCTTTCCCTGGCCCGGCTGCTGAAGAAGGAGACGGGAGCGTCGGCCAAGCAGATTGCCCGGATCGTCCGGCTGAAGATCTCGGAGATCGAACCGATATTGAATCCCAGGAAGGCCTGACGGCTTTTTGGCACCTCGCCCGGAAAGGGCGGGCAATCCGGGCAACCCTCAGCCAAATCGCCAGGGGTCGCCCGTTTCACCCCCTAAAAACGGGCGAGGTGCTGCGATCAGGCTTCCACCCAGCGAAAGACCTTGTCGCCGCGGCGGAGTTTGCCGTCGGGACAAAGCTCGCAGGGGACGCGGACCGAACAGCGGCTGCCCTTGGGCGCCAGTTCCACCGGATCGAACTCCAGGCGGATGTCGGAGGCGTCGAACTCGACCACGCCGGTCGTGGCGCCGAT
>CAJOMY010000109.1:11198-14710 GCA_905235775.1 uncultured Bacteroidales bacterium
GTCTCCACGGAGATCTCCGCCACCCCGATCCGATCGAACCAATTGGTCACCTTGCCGAGGTATATCTTGCGCCGGGTGGCCTGAGTGCCATACACGGCACTCCATTCGCCCAGCCGGGCTCCCTGATAATAGCCGTCCCAGAAACCCCGGTTGAAAACCTCCGCCAGTTCCGTCTTCAGGGCGGCGGCCAGCTCCGGCGAGTACGTGCCGTCGCAGACGGCGTCGGCGGCGCGCCGGTAGCAGGAGGCGCAGCGCTTCACGTATTCCGCGGAGCGGGCCCGGCCCTCGATCTTGAAGACGCGCACGCCGCTGTCGACGATGCGGTCCAGGAATTCAATGGTACAGAGGTCCTTGGGAGACATGATATACTCGTTGTCAATCAGCAGCTCGTTGCCCGTCTCCCGGTCCCGGACTTCATAACTGCGGCGGCAGATCTGGTAGCAGGCGCCGCGGTTGGCGGAGGCGCCGGCGGCGTGCAGGGAGAGGTAGCATTTGCCGCTGACGGCCATGCAGAGGGCGCCATGGGCGAACATTTCGATGCGTACAAGCCGTCCCGAAGGGCCGCAGATTCCTTCCCGGACGATAGTGTCGTGAATCTCATGCACCTGGTCCAGCGTCAGTTCCCGCGCCAGTACGACCACGTCGGCGAATTGCGCATAAAAGCGCAGCGCCTCGACGTTCGAGATGGACAGCTGCGTGGAAATGTGTACCTCCAGGCCGAGGTGTCGGGCATACCGGATGGCGGCGATGTCCGACGCGATGACCGCGTCCACCCCGGCGTCCCGGGCGGCTTCCAACGCCTCGCGCATCGCCCTCAGATCGTCCTGGAACAGGGTGATATTGAGGGTCAGATAGCTGCGGATGCCGGCCTCCCGGCAAATGCGCACCACCTCCGGCAGGTCCTCCGGGAGGAAATTCGCCGCCGAGCGGCTGCGCATGTTCAGTCGCCCGATGCCGAAATAGACGGAGTCCGCTCCACCCTGTATCGCCGCGCGCAGGCAGTCAAACCCGCCCGCAGGCGCCATGATTTCCAATTCTTTCTTATCCATCCATGCAAAGATACAGATTTTTGCTATTTTTGTGTTTATGAGACGATTTCCCATTCTGATCTGCCTCCTGGCGCTGGCGGGATGCCGGCCCGAGGCGGTGCGTATCGACACGCCGCAGGGCACCCTGTGCCTCGAACCCCTCGCAGAGGATGCTATCCGCGTACGGATGACGCCGGAAGGCGCTCCCGAGCTCGGAGAGCTCATTTTTACTGAGAAAGCCAGGACGCCGAAATACCGCGTGGAGCGCAGCGGCGACGACGTCACCGTCCGCACCGCGCGGATGAGCGCCGAGTACAGCGCGGCCAACGGCACGCTCCGATTCCTGGATGCGGACGGGCGCCTGCTGCTGGAAGAGAAAGCCCGCAGCGTCGTCCCTGCCGAGGTGCAGGGAGAGCCCGCCTGGGCCGCGAGCGCGACCTTCGACTCGCCCGCCGGCGAGCACCTCTACGGCACCGGACAGTTCCAGGACGGGTATCTGGACATCCGCGGCCTGACACGGCGCCTCACGCAGGTGAACACGCAGATCTCCTTGCCGATGATCCTCTCCAGCCGCGGCTGGGGCCTGCTCTGGCACAACTACGGCCTGACGGATTTCAATCCGGCCGACCACAGCATCGTCCTGACCCGGCAGGAAGATGCGGGCGGATCGGTCACGGTCAACGCCACCGGCACGGCCGGCAACCGCCGCGAAATGCGCTTCTTCCGGAATTTCTCCGGCGAGATCGATCTCCCCGCTGACGGGGAATATGCCCTGCTGCTCGACGTGGGCCGCGAGATGGCCCGCCGGCAGTACCTGGCCGTGGACGGCAAGCCGGTGATCGACATCTCCAACACCTGGCTGCCGCCGACCGCCGCCGTCAAGACGGAACTGGCCGCCGGCAAGCACACCCTGGAAGTCCAGGGCACCTTCGGCGACGCACCCGTGGTCTACTGGCGCGCCGTCTCCGACGAAACCACCTTCTCCTCCCCCGTGGCGCAGGGTCTCGACTACACCGTCTTCGCCGGCGGCGCCGACGCGGTGATGCACAGCTTCCGCACGCTCGCCGGCCACGTCCCGGCGCTGCCGGACTGGATCTTCCGCTATATCCACTGCCGTGAGCGCTTCGACACACAGGACGAGCTGCTCGCGGTCGCCCGCCGCTTCCACGACGAGCAGACCCCCGTCGGCACGATCGTGCAGGACTGGCAGTGGTGGGGCAAGTACGGCTGGAACGCCATGCAGTTCGACGAAGGGAAATACCCTGACCCCAAGGCGATGACGGACGAGCTCCACGCGATGGACCAGCACCTGATGCTGTCCGTGTGGTCCCGCATCGGCCGCGACTCCGAACTGGGCAAGGAGGTCGAGGCGAACGGTTATTACATCGAAGGCACGGAATGGATGGACTTCTTCCAGCCGGACGCCGCCGCCTTCTATTGGAAGAATTTCAGCGAGAAGCTGCTCCCGGCGGGCATCGACGCCTGGTGGCAGGACGCGACCGAGCCGGAAAACGACGACCTGAAGGGCCGCCGCATCGGGCCGGACAAGATCCCCGGCGAATGGTACCGCAACGTGTACCCGCTGCACGTCATCCGCACCGTCTATGAGGGCCTGCGCCGCGACCAGCCGGACCGCCTGCCGGTCATCCTGACGCGCAGCGCCTATCCGGGCATCCAGCGCTACGGCGCCGTGACCTGGAGCGGCGATGTGGGCAACGACTGGGACGCCCTGCGGCGCCAGCTTGCGGGCGGCCTGGGCCAGATGGCCGCCGGCCTGCCCTGGTGGACCTACGACGCCGGCGGCTTCTTCCGTCCCGGCGACCAATACACCGACCCGGACTACCAGGAACGGATGATCCGCTGGATCCAGGCCTCCGTGTGGCTGCCTTTCATGCGCGTTCACGGCTACCAGAGCCGCACCGAGCCCTGGGAGTACAGTCCGGAGACGGAGCACCGCTTCCGCGCCGCCATCGCGCAGCGCGAGGCCTTGCAGCCCTACATCCTGGAGCAGGCCGCCAGGGTCTGGCAGGAAGATTATACGCTGATGCGCCCGCTCGTCTTCGACTTCCCGCAGGACGAAGAAGCGCTGCGGCAGGACTGCGAATGGATGTTCGGAGCGGACTATCTCGTCTGCCCGGTCACCGAAGGCGGCGTCTCCAGCTGGACAGTCTATCTGCCTGAGAACGAAGCCGGCTGGGAGGACATCCGCACCGGCTCCCGCCTCGAGGGCGGTCAGTATGTCGCCGTCCCCGTGGACCTCGACGCCATCCCGGTCTTCCGCCGCCTGCGTTAGGGTTTATTCCGAGAGTACCAGCTCCACCGGACAGTGGTCGGAGCCGAAGATTTCATTGTGGATGTCCGTCCCCGCGATGCGCGGGGCGAGGTCCCCGGACACGAGGAAATAGTCGATGCGCCACCCCACGTTCCGTTCGCGGGCGGCCATGCGATAGGACCACCAGGAGTACTTGGCTTCGCCGGGATGGG
>CAJOMY010000110.1 GCA_905235775.1 uncultured Bacteroidales bacterium
ATTTTCGCACGGCGCAAAGCCTTCTGCGAGCGCCTAGTGCCCGTGGTGCAGCAGTACTACGCCCAGATCTCCGGCGGCCGCGAACAGGTCGGCATCGATTACCGTTCCGACCTGCAGAAAGGCGACCTGCGCGACATTCTCCGCGCGCACCGCGACCGCGACCGTGTCTTCAAGTTCACCACGGCGGGCGTGCAACGGGACGATTTCCTCTTCACGATGGACGGACACCCGATCCGCCGCTGCGGCTCGCAGGGGCAGCAGAAATCCTTCCTCGTGGCACTAAAGTTCGCCCAGTACGAAGTCATGAAAACGGCCTACGGATACCCGCCGATCATGCTTCTGGACGACCTCTTCGACAAACTGGACATGAACCGTGTCGGGAACCTGCTCCGGCTGGTCGCCGACAGGGAGTTCGGGCAGATTTTCCTGTCGGACTCCAACAAGGTCCGCACGGAGTCCATCGTGGACACGCTCACCGCGGACCGCAGCTATTTCGAGACGGCAGGAGGCGTCTTCACACCTGTCGATGAATAGAGTCGCCCGCAAAACCGCCGTTCCCCTGTCCGAGCTCATCCGGGAGTATATCCGGACGAGCCAGCTCACCACGGGGCTCAACACCCAGCGCATCTTCGCCGCCTGGGACGCCGCCTCCGGCGCCGGCCGTTACACGGTCCGCCGTTTCTTCCGCGACGGCAGGCTTTACATCACCGTGGACTCGTCCGTGGTGCGCAGCCAGCTGTCCTTCCAGCGCGATGCCCTGATCGAAAAAATCAACGCCCTGCTCGCGCAGGACGAACTCTTCACCCGGGACGACGCCCGCGTCGGCTGTGTCCGAGAACTGATTCTGAAATGAGATTCGTCATCGACCATGCCATTCCCTTCATCGAGGGCGTCTTCGAGCCATTCGGCATCGAGGTCCTGTACAAGAACGGCCCCGATATCGACCGGGAAGACGTCAGGGATGCCGACGCGCTCATCATCCGCACCCGCACCCGCTGCGACGCCGCCCTGCTCGAAGGCAGCGCGGTCAAGCTCATCGCCACCACCACCGCCAGCATGGACAACATCGACCTGCTCTGGTGCAGGGAGCACGGCATCTTCGTGCGGAACGCCTCCGGCTGCAACGCCGGCGGCGTGGCCAACTACGTCTTCTCCGCCCTCTTCGGCACGGCCTCCCGCAGGAGCATTTCCCTGGACGGCTATACAATCGGCATCATCGGTCTGGGGACCGCCGGTTCGCGCGTCGAGGAGACGGCGCACACCCTGGGGTTCAAAACCCTGAGCTATGATCCCTGGCGCGCCATGAAAGAGGATCCTGCGGATTTTCATGACCTGGACGACGTCCTCGCCGGGTCGGATGTCATCACCCTGCATATCCCGGTCAACGAAGACACCCGGGGCATGGCGAACGCCGACTTTTTCGCCCGGATGAAAGCGGGAGCCTTCTTCATCAACACCGCCCAGGGCGAACTGGTCGTCGAGCGGGACCTGATCCGGGCCGCCCCCCGGCTCGGCCCCGTGGCGCTGGACGCCTGGTGCCACGAGCCGGACGTCAACCGGGAGTTGCTGAACGTCGTCGACATCGCCACGCCGCACATTGCCGGCTACACCCTCCAGGGCAAGCAGACCGGCACTTCGCTCGCCATCCGCGCCGCGGCCCGCTTTTTCGGGCTTACGGAGCTGTACGACTTCTTCCCCAGCACGGACATCGTCGAATACCAGGCGGTCAAGATCGACACCCACGACAGGACGCAGGGGGAGATCGCCTCGATGATCCAGTACAACTATCCGATCTTCACGGACGACTTCATGTTCCGGATGGATCCCGCCCGTTTCAACGAACTCCGCATCAGCTACAGCTACCGGCGCGAATTTTACTTCTGACCTGACATGAATAACCACATAACACGAAAACACCATGGATAAAAACACGATGAACGCCCAGATCGAGCGTTTCCGCAAGGGATTCCCCTGGCTCAAGATTGTTGCACCCGCCATCCCGGACAACGGCATCGAGGTGCTGGACGAAGCGCGGCAGGATGCCGCCATCCGCTACGCCGACGAGGCCGAAGTGCACGGCCGCTGCAAGTTCGTACCCGCCTCCGGCGCCGCTTCCCGTATGTTCAAGGACATCTTCGCCGGGATGGACACCCCCAACGCGGCCACGGAGAAGCTGGCCGCCAACCTGGAGAAATTCGCATTCTACACGCCCGAAGTATTCGGCCAGGCCCCGTTCGACCCCGCCGGGACCGCCCGCAAGTTGCTCACCGAGGCGGGCCTGGGCTACGGCAGCAAGCCCAAGGGCGTGCTGAAGTTCCACCGCTATCCCGGCGAAGTGCGCACCGCCCTCGCGGAGCACTTCGTCGAAGGACAGGCCTACATGCGCAACGCCGACGGCAGCGTGGACCTCGTGGTCACGATCTCCCCGGAGCACCGCGCGCTCTTCGAGGCCGCCGTGGAGGAGATCCGCGCGGAATATGAAGCGCGCTACGGCGTCCGCTACAACGTCAGTTTCACCTACCAGGCCAAGGAGACCGACACGCTGGCGGTGGATGCAGACGGCAAGCCCTTCCTCAAGGAGGACGGCGGCATTCTCACCCGCCCCGCCGGCCACGGCGCCCTGATCTACAACCTGAACGCGCTGGACGCGGAACTCGTGTCCATCAAGAATATCGACAACGTCTGCGTGGAGCGCATGCAGCCCATCACGTACCGCTGGAAGAAGGTCCTGATGGGCCGCGCCCTCGAGCTGCGCGACCGCATCCACGGCTACATCTTCGCGCTCGACCAGCTGACCCAGTTGCGCAAGGAGGCGGCCGATTTCTCCTACATTCCCGTCTATAACATCAATCAGGACGATCCCTTCGCCACGCCGGAATGCCAGGAGCTGTGCAACGAGATCGAGGACTTCCTGCGCGACGAGCTCTGCATCGAGATCCCCGAGCCCAAGGACAGCCGCGACCGCGCCGAGCTGCTGCGCGCCAAGCTGGACCGTCCCATCCGCGTCTGCGGCATGGTCAAGAACCTGGGCGAACCGGGCGGCGGCCCGTTCATCATCCGCGACAAGGACGGCGCCACCTCCCTGCAGATCCTCGAAGGCGCCCAGATCAACCCCGACGACCCGGCGGCCGTGGCCGCCCTCAAGTCCGCCACGCACTTCAATCCGGTGGACCTGGTGTGCTGCCTGCGCCGCCACGACGGCACGAAGTTCAACCTGCTGGACTATGTCGACGAGGAGACCGGCCTGATCAGCGCCAAGAGCTACCAGGGCCGCGAGCTCCGCGCCCTCGAGCTCCCCGGCCTGTGGAACGGCTCGATGTCCGACTGGAACACCCTCTTCGTCGAAGTCCCCATCGAGACCTTCAACCCCGTCAAGGTTGTCCTCGACCTGCTGCGTGACGCACACCAATAGCCTATGGCAGAAGAGAAAAGTACCGAACGGCTGGCCCGCGTGACCCTGAATGTCGCGGTTTTCACCGTCATAGCCCTGCTGTGCTGGTATTTCCGCAGCGTGCTGGTCTACATCATCGCCGCCTTCGTGATGTCGCTGATCGGGCAACCAGTCATGCGCCTGCTCCGCAAGTGCACGGTCCGGGGCAAATCCGCCCCGGACTGGCTGCTGGCGTCCCTGACGCTGATCATCGTGATCACCCTGTTCCTGCTGCTGATTACCCAGATCATTCCGGTGGTCGGATCCATCATCCGGGAAGCCGCCAACGGCAGCCGGACCCTGCCCGACATCGGATTCATCGACCGGATCAATGCATGGCTGGTCAGCTTCTTCCCCGCCCTGGGGCCGGACTTCGACGCCATCTCCATGCTGATGAACAAGCTCCGTGAGATGACCAGTTTCTCGGCGATTTCCGGGCTGCTGGGCTCCGTGGCCTCCACCGTCGCGAGCTTTGCCGTCGGCGCCTTTTCCACGGTCTTTATCTCATTCTTCTTCATCAAGGACGACCAGCTGTTCACCCGCATCGTCTCGTCGCTGGTGCCGGACCGTCACGAGGCCCGGCTCGGCAAGACCGTTTCGGAGATCGAGGGCCTGCTGTCCCGCTACTTCATCGGACTGATCATCGAAATCATCGGCGTGATGCTCGTGGACTTCCTGCTGCTCTGGCTTGTGGCCCGCATCGGCGTCACCAACGCCCTCGGCATCGCCTTCATCGCCGGCCTGCTCAACGTCATCCCTTATGTCGGGCCACTCATCGGCGAAGTGCTCGGCGTGATCCTGAGCGTAGTGCTCAAATACACCACCGGCGTCGGCCTGGACGTGGACATCTGGTGGTTCGCCCTGATCGTCCTCGCCCTGATGATGACCGCGCAGCTGGTGGACAACACCATCTACCAGCCGCTGATCTACTCCACTTCCATCAAGGCCCACCCGCTCGAGATCTTCATCGTCCTGCTCATCGCCGGCCACATCGGCGGCGCGCTGGGCATGCTCGTCGCCATCCCCACCTACACCGTGATCCGTGTCATCGCCAGCCGGTTCTTCTATGACTGGAAGCCCGTGCGGCGGCTGATTCCCGACCGGGAAGGCGAAGACACCGAGGGCGAAGGGGAGGCCGGAATGGAGCGGCCTTGAGTTTTTTTGCCGGAGAAGGTTTCATTTCCGAAAAATTGACTATCTTTGCAGTCCCTTTCGAGGGCATCTGGGTGTGGCGCAGTTGGTAGCGCACCTGGTTAGGGACCAGGAGGTCGCTTGTTCGAGTCAAGTCACCCAGACTCTTTCCCTCTAACTCACAGAAAAACAGCGAGTTAGAGGGAAATTTAGTCAAAACCGGGACAAAACCGGGACAACCTTTTTCCTTGCACAACTCCTTGTATGACAGCTTACAAGAGTTTTGCAAAGAAAAAAAAATGTATTTTTTCAAACCCGTCGCGTATATCGATTATAAGCCCCCGACTCTCTGTAAGGGGAAGGTTTGGTTCATTTCTTTCTATGTCAAGGATCCCTCGACGGGAAAATTGCGCCGCGTGCGCATCAAACTCAATCACATCCCCGCAGCGGAGCGGAAAAAGGCCGCTAAGGAACTAATGGCCACTTACGCCGAACGCCTCTCGCTCGGATGGAACCCACTGGTCCAGCGCGAAACGCCCAGAGCCACACACAAGGCATTCGACGCGTACGCTCATTTCCTGCGGGTCAAGGAGAAGGAATCCGAACAGGAGACCTATTCCTGCTACCGGTCCTTCGTGAAGGTATTCCAGGAATGGCTGCTGAAAGAAGGCTTTGACGAAGCCTCCTTGATCGGTACGGTTTCGCACGATGTCGCCCTGGCATTCATGGATCATCTGGATGACGATCCGAAATACTCGGCACGTACCTACAACAATTATCTCTCGTTCCTGGGCACCCTCCATACCTGGCTGATCGAGAAAGGATACATCAGCACCAACCCCTTCGACGGCATCAAACGGAAGCCCCGGAAGCTGATGCAGAAGAAGCGCCGCGTCCTGAATAACGAAGAACTCGCCGCCCTGGTAAAGCATCTGCAGAAGGAGAATCCGGAATACCTGGCCGCCTGCATGATCTGCTACGGCTGCTTTGTCCGGCCTAAGGAAATCGCGCTGCTGCGCTGCAGAGACATCGACCTGCAGGCGCAGACCATCTTCGTCAGCAAGGAAATCGCCAAGAACGACAATGACTCATTCCGGACCATACCGGACGATCTCGTCCCGATCTTCCGGCAGCTGGACCTCTCACATCCGGACTGGTTCGTATTCGGCAAGCACAACGGGGACGCCTGCGACTTCTCCCCCGGCCGGGAGCCGATCTCCCACAAGAAATTCTCTGATTATTGGTCCCACCGGCTGCGGCCTGCACTCGGATTCCCCGAAGCGGTCCAGTTCTACAGTCTCAAGGATACCGGCATCACCAACATGGCCACGGCCGGCGTGGCCATCAACCTGGTGCAGCAGCAGGCCGACCACTCCAACGTGGCCATCATGGCCATCACATCGATCTACCTTGGCAGGAAGCCGGAGGCTAATGCCCGCATCAAGGGCGCCGCCATCCTGCCGAAATAAAAAGGCCCCGGATCGCTCCGGGGCCCGTGGCCAGTCTCCGCTGCTGGCCGGTGCAATCAAAACACAAAGTGTGTGCTTGCGGAGAGATTCATATCCGCTCAGTCGCGGACAGGATTCTTCCTGCCAAGTCCCGAAGGGCGACCTTCAGCTGTTTCCGCTCAACGTCCGTAAAGGCCCCTTGGCCACCATTTCCGTCCACGCCGCGCATCTTGTTATAAAACCAGGTTACGGAATGTTCAGGGAAGTATTCCCTGGCAAAATCGCCCCACGTGATCAGGTCGTAGACATCCTCGATGATTGGGATGATGGTGGAGTTTTTATATCGCTCCTGAGCTTGTGATTCGTTCATATTCTTTATTGTTTTTTTTGAAAGGGACCGCCCCGGAGGGCGGTTCCTTCTACTTGTCCAAAAGTTTGTCGAAACACTCTTTTGCGTAGCGCTTGAGCCATTTTGAGGGGTTGTGCTTACTGTTTTGCACGTTCCGGATTGCTTCAATCAGCTCCCTCTCTTCCGGTGTCAATTCTAATTCATCCATACATACATTGTGTTATTTGATTGCACTACAAAGATACTATATTTTTTTATAGTATGCAAATTTTCAGTAGATTATTTTCATCTTTATTTCAAAAAAATGCCGGGGCCATCACGGCACCGGCGAACCACTAAGTAAATGTTAAAAAATAACCTGCTTCATTTTTGAGGCTCACATCTATGCGGCCATTTGTGGCCATGACATACTGCTAAGAGTGGTTGAAAAACCA
>CAJOMY010000111.1 GCA_905235775.1 uncultured Bacteroidales bacterium
CCGCGCAATACAGGATAATCCCGCTCCAGACGGGTCCGGTCGCGGCTGAAGAGCCAGTGCTCCCAGAGATGCGTGGACAGCCAGGCGCCGCCCATCGTCCAGTTGGCCCAGCTGGGCATGCCCGTCCCCAGTCCCACCGGCGTGGCCATGGCCCAGATGTCCGTATTGTGTCCGGCGTTCCAGCCGCGCGTCACGCCGTAATAGTGCGCCGCGGCGTCCCGCCCGTTCTGTGCGAGCCGGTGCACGAAGTCCAGCAGCGGTTCATGCAACTCGCCCAGCCCCGTGACCTCCGCAGGCCAGTAGTTCTCCTCCACATTGATATTGGCCGTATAGTTGCAGCTCCACGGCGGATCCACGCTCTCGTTCCAGAGCCCCTGCAGGTTGGCGGGTACGCCGGACGTGCGCGAAGATGCGATCAGCAGGTAGCGTCCATACTGGAAATAAAGCGCCTCCAGCTCGGGGTTCGCCCCGCCGGCGGCATAGCGCCGCAGCTGTTCGTCGGTCGGCAGCGCGCGCAGGGCCGGATCCGTGCGGCCGAGATCGAGCGTCACCCGGTTGAAGAACGCTTGATAATCAGCAAGATGATGCTCCAGCAGAGCGTCATCTTCCACAGACAGCACCCGCGCCGCAGCGGCATCCGCCAGCTCCCGGTAGGGACGTCCCTCGCGGACCGGATCCTTGTCGAAGCCGTTGAAACTCGTGGCGTTGACCACCAGCAGCGTCGCCTCCCGGCAGCCGTCCAGAACCAGTTCGTCGCCTTCCGGGCGCACCTGTCCGCCGTCGTGCCGGACGGAGAGCACCGTCCGGAAATGGATGCCCCGATCCGGGTCATAGCGCATCTGTCCCTCACCGGAACGATAATAACCCGGATAGGCGTGCCAGGCGGCATAGCCCTCGCAGGCCAGCGCCCCGTCGCGGACAGAGACCGTATGCGGGAGCGGAGAATCCAGGCGCAGACGCGCGTGCAGGCCCCCTTCCTGGGACAGCCGCACCACGATCACCGAGTCCGGCGCGGACACGAAATACGACGCTTCAAAAAGCCGTCCGTCCCGGGCATAAGAGGTCCGGGCCACGGCCGTCTCGAGGTCCAGCTCCCGGCGATAGCCGGAGACCTCCCCCGCCGCATGGCGGATCCAGAGCGTACCCAGCGGCATGTAGGACTCGCTGAAATGGCCCTGCACCTCGCGCTGCAGGCGTTCGGCCGTGCGGTAGTCGTCCCGCGCCAGCGCTTCGCGAATCAGCGGAACCGTTTCCGCGGCATGTGTGCCGACGCCGTCCTGCAGGTCCGGATGCGCCGCGCCCCGGTCCGGCTCGCCGGTCCACAGGGTAATGTCATTCAGGGAGATACGTTCTTCTTCTGTGCCGCCATAGACCAGCGCGCCGAGGCGGCCGTTACCCAGCGGCAGCGCCTCTTCGAGGCAGGAGGCCGGATGGTCGTAATGCAGCACGAGCGGCGTGCGGGAAGCGGTGCAGGCTGCGAGGGGAAGCAGCAGGCTCAGGAAGATCAGGGGACGGGGCATGGGCTTTCTTTTTTCCAAAATTAGGGAGTTTTTTTTAAATTAGCACGGCTAAAACGAAGAAAGATGTTTGGATTGCGAATGAGATTCCGGGGCAGGCCCGGAATGACAGGCTGGAGAAGCGGGTTGGCACTGGCGGGCGCGCTGTTGCTGTCGTTGAACATGCACGCACAGCCGAAGATTACCCAGCTGTACTTCGACACCCGCGCGTCCTTCCACCAGGAATGGGACGACGGGGGGTACCGCAGCCAGTTCACCGGCGACCACTTCAACCTCAATGTCCGGGGTTCGCTCACCGACAAGCTCGACTTCCGCATCCGCCAGCGGCTCAACAAAGCTGTGTTCGACCCGCGCAACATGTTCAATGCCACTGACTTCCTCTATCTCCGCTGGCAGGCCGCCCCGAAGCTGGCCCTGACCGTCGGCAAGAACGCCCTCTTCATCGGCGGCTACGAATTCGACGCCGTCCCGATCGACGTCTACTACTACAGCAACTTCTGCAACAACCTCTACCAGGGCTTCTCGTTCGGCGTCAACGCCGAATATGAATTCCTCCCGGGGCAAGTTCTCGCCTTCCAGTTCTGCAACTCTCCCCTCTCGCTGGGCTTCCAGAACCTCTATGCCTACAACCTCGAATGGTTCGGGCACTTCGCGCCCTGGTGGAACACCCTGTGGAGCGTCAACTTCGTGCAGGACGAGCACAAGCGCTTCATCAACTACATCGCCCTGGGCAACCGCCTCATCTTCGGCCCCCTGGCCATCGACGTGGAATGGATGAACCGCGCCGGCTTCGGACAGAAACGCTTCTTCTCCGACTACACCGTCATCTCGAAGATCATCTGGACCGTCGGGAAATGGAACCTCTGCGCCAAGGCGGGCTACGAAGAGAATCCGCTGGAGAATGTGGACGCCCAGGGCCGGGCGCTCGACATGGCCGTGGCGCCCGGCACGCGCAACATCTACGCCGGCTGCGGGGTTGAGTTCTTCCCCCTCCCCGACCGGGACCGTCTGCGCCTGCACGCCGTCTGGTTCAGGAGCAGCAGCATCGGCATCAACAATTTCGACATCGGCATCACCTGGCGCCTGAACGTGATCAAGAGGTAGTTTCGTCCAATGTTCTTCAGAAATAAACGTATCTTTGCTGAAACCAAATCAAACATGAGAACAAGCGGATTCATGCTCATGACGGCCCTGATGCCGGGCCTGTCCTTCTATGTTTGCTGGCATCTCTGGCGGATTACGCCGGCCGGATGGCCGCTCAAGCTGGCCGTGACCGGGCTGTTCCTGCTCTTGATGGCCAGCGAGTTCGCCGGCTTCTCCCGGATGGAGCACGTGAGCGTCAGGCTCGCCACCGTCTGGTATGAAGTCGGGAACACATGGTTGATCGTTTTCCTGTATCTGCTGATCCTGTTCTTGCTGGCGGACCTCGCCGCCCTCTGCCACCTGCTGCCGAAGGCTTTTTTGAAAGACAGCGTGGCCGGGTTCGTCACGGTCGCCGGCCTGGTCGCGCTCGTGCTGTGCCTGGGGGGCGTCCACTACCACCACAAGTACCGCGAGGAGCTGACGATCCGGACCGACAAGCCGCTGGAGAAGCCCCTGACGGTGGTCCTGGCCAGCGACCTGCACATCGGCTACCACAACCGCAAGCCGGAACTCGCCCGCTGGGTGGACTTGATCAACGCCGAGAATCCGGACCTGGTGCTCTTCGCAGGCGACATCCTGGACAGGAGCCTGCGTCCGGTGCTCGAAGGGAACTATGCCGAAGAATTCCGCCGCATCGGGGCGCCCGTTTGGGCGGTCCTCGGGAACCACGAATACTACAGCGGCGTGGACCAGGCGAAGCAGTTCTACCACGACGCCGGGATCCGACTTCTCAAGGATTCCACGGCACACTTCCGGGGCATCGATATCATCGGTCGCAACGACCGCTATGATCCCTGCCGGGCGGCGCTGCACGAATTCGCCGGCGGCCAGCAAGGATTCACCATCCTGCTGGACCACCAGCCCGTCCATCTGGAAGAGGCCGAACAGGCCGGGATCGATTTCCAGTTCAGCGGCCATACCCATCATGGTCAGGTATGGCCGGCCTCCTGGGTGACGAATGCCTTGTATGAGAAGGCCTGGGGGCATCACCGGCGGGGCGGCACGCAGTACTACATCAGTTCCGGACTGGGCATCTGGGGCGCCAAAATCCGCATCGGCACCCGCTCGGAGTACCTGGTCCTGCATCTGGAGAACCAGTGAGCCGCCGACAGCGTCGGCATCACACGCGACGAGACACTCGCCCGGCAGTTCATCAACCTCCTCCTGTTCTGCAAGATCTACGATGAGAGGTTCACCGCTTCCTTTTTTTAAAAATATTTTTATTTGAAATAGATTTATTTGAAATAGTTTTATTACATTTGTAAAAAAACAAATGGACATTCCCTTCAACTACGGAAGAATCGTCCGGGATACCGACTTCACGGACAGAACCAAGGAGACAGACCAGCTCCTGAAAAACTTCCAGGCCCTAACGAACACGGCAATCATATCGCCGCGCCGCTGGGGAAAATCCTCCCTGGTGGAAAAAGCCTCCCAACTCCTCCGCCAGAATTCCAAAGAATATATCTTCATCAAATTCAACTGCTACAAGTGCGAAAACGAAAAAGAATTCTACGCGCTCTACGCAAAAAAAATTCTTGAACAGAGCGCTTCCTCGTTCGAAAATCTGGTTTCCAATACAAGGGACTTCGCCTCCCGGCTAAATCCCTCCGTGAAAGTCAAGGACCCGGAAGGAATGTGCGAACTGGAATTCGGCCTGAAACCCGCCGGAAATGAATCCGACGAGGAAATACTCGACCTCCCCGAGAAAATTGCAGTGAAAAAGGGGAAAAAACTGATCGTCTGCATTGACGAGTTCCAACAAATAGGGGAATTTAAGAATTCCAAAAAATTCCAGAAGATCCTCCGTTCCCACTGGCAAGAACACCAACATACAGCATACGTCCTCTACGGAAGCAAAAAGCATATGATGCTGAACATATTCGGACAATACAACAGTCCCTTCTACAGGTTCGGTGACATCATCCATCTTCCCAAGATCACAAATTCAGACTGGGTGGAATACATCACAAAACGATTCTCCCAAACCGGCAAGGCTGTCTCACCCGAAGACGCTTCCTACCTCGCGGACAAAGTGGAAAACCACCCCTACTACGTCCAACAACTCGCCCAAGGCAGCTGGCTTCGAACGAGCGACATCTGCAACCAGCAGGTCATCGACCAGGCGTTCGATGCAATCATCAATTCACTGAACCTCCAGTTTGAAAACATGCTGGACTCCCTGACTGAAAGACAGCGCAACTTCCTTTCCGCCGTAGCCAGCGATGAAAAAAAACTCACCTCGGCCGGAACACTGGAGCGGTACAACCTCGGCTCCTCGGCCAATATTACCATCATGAAGAAAGCCCTGATAAAAAAGGATATCCTCGAACAGGAAGGTTCCCGTCCAATCATCCAGGACCCAATCCTCAAATACTGGATCAGAACCACCTATCAGAACGTATGACAAAATACCTTCCCTCCCCCCAAAAAACCATCAAATCGCTCTCCTGTCCAACGCCGACACCGGAGGCGACGACGAGCAGGACAGGGTCAACCTCACGTGGTGCACCCGCCCCCGCCACTCCCTGATCATTTTTGAAACTCTTTACATCTATTAACTTTTTTTACCATGGAAATCAAAAGCTATATCCGCATCGTGGAGAGCGACTTCTGTTCCGCTCTCCTGAGCTTCGCCAGGGCATCCCAGCCTACCGGCGAGACGCTCCCCGACGGCACGCCAGCCGTCCACTTCGAGGTGCGCGGCTACGCCGTCACCGTGAAACCGTCCAAGACCTATGAGGACGGCCACCACATCACCGTCACCGACAAGGACGGAAACACCGTCATGGACGACGACTTCGAAAGATTCGAAGCCGGCCCCACGTTCTTCGACACCGTCTACCCTGAACTCCAGGACGACCTCGACAAGACCGCCCAAATGTAACCTGCAGGCGCTCTCCACCGCGGGAAAGCCGCCGCAAGAGAATCCCTCCGCCTGCTGCCGGACCTATTTTTGGCCACTCCTGTTGGTTTTTCTTTTCGTGTTTTCTATGAAATTCGGCGAGAATCCTGAAGAAAAACAGCTGCGTACATAAAATGCCATCCGATATCTAATTTTTATTGCACAAAAAACGAAGCAAAAAAAGCTGAGACCACCGAAGATTTTGAGAGATATTGCAAATTGATGCATCTCAATCAGATCCTAAGCAAGACAGTAATAGTAGTAAGTAGTGAGTAAAAAGCTTTCTTGAAATTATTTCGCCAAATAAGAATAAAATGCTATATTCGTGGCGGAATAATTTTATGAAGTTATGA
>CAJOMY010000112.1 GCA_905235775.1 uncultured Bacteroidales bacterium
ATCGCCGAAGACGGGCCCCGCAGCCCCGCCGGCCGGGCAGACGCGAATGCGCTGGCAGCGCGACGAAATGGTTGTCAGGACGCGCTCCGGCTGGTGCGTGATCAGCAGGAACTGCGTTTGCACGGGCGGCTCCTCGATGATTTTAAGCAAGCGGTTCGCCGCCTCGACGTTCAGCCGTTCCGGCAGATAGATCACCACCGCCCGATAGCCCCCTTCGAGGGCGCTCAGCGAGAGTTTTTCCAGCAGGCGGCGCGACTCCTTGACGGCAATCAGGGAGTTCTTCCCTTCAATGCCCAGCGCCGTGGAGAGCTCCGCTTCGCGGAAAGCCGGATTCGCGGCCACGAGTGAGCGCAGCGGCGCCATATACTGCTCGGAGAGCTCGCTGGCGGCCGTCGGGAAGACGAAATGCACATCCGGGTGGATCAGTTTCGCGATCTTGCCACAGGACGGACAGACCCCGCAGGAGTCGCCGTCATGGCGGTTCCGACAGTACAAATATTGCAGGAAAGCGAGCGCAAGCGGGAAAGCGCCGCCGCCGTCGTCCTCATGGAACAGGATGGCATGCGGCACACGGCCGGCATCCACCATCCCGGCCAGGGCCTGCTTCACGTCATCGTTTCCCGGCAGCTGCGCGAACGTCATACTTCCCTCCATTGGTTGAAGCGGGCGATCTCGACGAGGGCGCGGCGCGCCTCTCCGTCCGGGAACGCATCCAGCGCCCGCACGGCGCGTTCCACCCACTCCTCCAGTTTCCGGGCGGCGAGTCCGACGCCGTTCCGCTCCGCCACGAATGCAAGGATGCGTCCACAGTGGTCGGGATGCTCCGGAATCTCCCGCACCAGTTGGCGGATTTCCGCTTCACGCGGCGAACCCTCCAGGGCCGCCAGCAGCGGAAGCGTAATCTTCTGCTCTTTGAGATCCACGCCGATCGGCTTGCCCAGGGCGTCCGTGCCGACATAATCCAGGATGTCATCCTTGATCTGGAAAGCGGCGCCGAGGGCGGAGCCATACGCTTTCGCAGCCTCCACCTGCCCGGGAGACGCATCGACCGACAGGGCCGCCGTCTCGGCCGCCGACTGGAAGAGCGACGCCGTCTTGCAGTGGATGATCCGCAGGTAATCCTGCTCCGTGGTGTCGCCGGAGGCGGCTTTCTCCAATTGGAGCATCTCGCCTTCCGCCAGGTCGGTCAGCGTCTTGGCTAAGATCGGGATCGTCCGGTCCCGGTGATCCGTCCGGACCACCAGGTCCACCGCCCGGGCCAGCCAGAAATCTCCGACGAGGACGGCGGGGCCGGGCCCGAGCAGGGCGCTCAGCGTGGGACGGCCGCGCCGCTCCGCACTCTCGTCCGCAACGTCGTCGTGGATGAGCGTGGCATTGTGCAGCAGCTCTGCGGCGGCCGCGTAGCACCGGCTGTCCTCCGTAGGGGAAGCAATCGCCTTGGCGACCAGCAGCGCCACCAGCGGACGGAGCATCTTGCCGCTATTCGACAGAATCCAGTCGTTGGTCTGACCGAGCAGCAGGACATCCGTCTGCAGACGGGACCTGATCAGGTCCCGCACGCGGTCCCAATCCGGACCCAGGTATGCAATGATGTCTTCCCTGCTCATAACAAAGTTTCCAGTTCGGCGACCGACTCCGGGAAATGGGCCAGGGCGCGGGAAGCCGCGTCCATCATGCCCCGCTCCACATAGCGGTCGAGCTGCTGCTTGAACGGATCGTAGAATCCGTCCATATTAAAGAAAACCACCCGGCCGGGATAACGGCCCATCTTGGCCAGACAATAGGTCTCGGCCGCCTCGTCCATCGTGCCGATGCCGCCCGGCAAGGCGATGGCGAGGGAGGTGCCTTCCCGCATCAGGTCCTTGCGCTCCGACATGCGCTCCGTCCAGAGACACTCCGTCAGATGCGGATGCTCGAACCCCTTCATGAAACGGGGAAGCACGCCAATCACACGGGCACCCAACGACAGCGCCTCGTCACAGACGTGCCCCATCGTGCCGCGCCACGACCCTCCCGAAACGATATCATATCCAGCCAAACAAGCTGCGCGGGCAATCTGCCGCGCAGCTTGATTGTAGGCCGGATCGATATCGGAACTCGAAGAGCAATAGATGACTGCCCGCTTGTCCGACATGATCTGCCGACTAGAAGAGAAGCGCTACGGAAGCGGCAATACCGTTGGCTTTGCTATCCGCGATGGTCTTGGTCACACCGGCGAAGGAGATATCCCCGTTGTAGAGGTTGCCCATGTTCCAGAAGTACTTGACGGACACCTGGACATGCTTGATCAGCTCGACACCGAGCCCCACGCCGACACCGTACTCCAGACGGTTCTTGATGTTTTCCCACTTGAGATCCTTCACCGCAGTGCCGTTGAAGGTTCCGGAATTGCTGACGGCATAACCAATGAACGGCTCGGCAAAGCCATAGATACGGGCTATGTCTCCGAGACCGATTCCGAGCTGAAGCTGTACGGGAAGCTCAATGAAGCCGGTCTTCATATCAAGTTTCGTCGACGAAATATCGGTGATATCGAGCGCGGTACCCTTGACGTTGTACAGGAGGGCCGGCTGGACGGCGAACACATTGCCGCCAAACTTGTAGGTGATACCCACATGATACTGCGTGATGTTCTTTCCCTGGACATCGGCAATGGCGGACTTGATGTCGGACCGGGAGGAGGTGATACCTGCGATGACGCCGAACTGGGCATGCGCACTTACCGCAAAGAGCAGGGAAGCGATGATAATGATAAACTTTTTCATTACGCTATAAGTTAAAATGTTTACATTAATTTCTGGAGGCGCTCGATAATCTCCTGTTTGGAGACCACGCCCACGGTGCGGTCCGCGACCTCTCCGCCCTTGAAGTAGAGCAGGGTGGGAATGTTGCGGATGCCGTACTGGACGGCAATATCCTCGCAGTCGTCAACGTTGCACTTGGCCACGACCACCTTGCCTTCCAGCTCTTTCGCCACGTCATCCACGGTCGGGGAGAGGATGCGGCAGGGGCCGCACCAGGTGGCCCAGAAATCGATCAGGACAGGCACGGGGGAAGCGAGAATCTCGCTGATATTGTTCGGGGTGATAACTGTTTCCATATTGTCAATCAACCAGTTTTAGTATTACAGACACCTTGTCTGCATCTGCAAAGATAATAAATTAATAGAAAGATTCAATACTCCAGGCAAACGCCCGGAGTCCCAGATCGGGGGCTTCCTTGTCCTTGGCCTCGAGCGCCGCAAGCAGCGGGGCGACCTTGTCGTCCTCCATCATCACGAGCAGCGCGTGGTTCATTTCCGGCCAGGCGTGGTTGCCGAAACGGGGGAACCCGTTGAAGCCCCCTTTCCCTTCCACGCCTTCCCAGCGGGTGAATCCCCGCTGTCCGTGGGCGGCGAGCAGCTCCACGATTTCTTCGTTGTATGCCTGGTTGTAGGCGATGAACATCGCTTTCATCTTAATTCTGTTTACTGAGTTTCTTGTTCTTCCTTCTTTCTACCCGGTAGGTGAACGAACAGTAGACCGTCGGAATGAGCACCAGGGTGATGAGTGAGGAGACGGTCAGGCCCCACACCACCGTGACACCCAGCGAGCGCCACATCTCGGAACCCTCGCCCGTGCCGAGCGCCATCGGGAGCATACCCAGAACGGTGGTGAGGGTGGTCATCAGGATCGGACGCAGACGACTCTTGGCAGCCGTCGTGGACGCGTCGCGGATGTTCATGCCGCGCTCGCGGAGCAGGATCGTGTAGTCGATGAGCACGATACCGTTCTTCACCACGATACCGATCAGGATGATGATGCCGATGATGGCCATCACGCCCAAGGGCGTGCCCGTGACCCGCAGGCCGAGCAGCACGCCCACCAGGGCGAACGGCACGCTGAACATGATGACGAACGGCGCCATCAGGGATTCGAACTGGGAGGCCATCACTATGTAGACGAGCAGGATCATCAGGATGATCAGGGCAAACAGCTGGACGAACATTTCCTGCTGGTCTTCGTAGTCTCCGGCAATGACGGTGGACAGCCCGGTGGGGATCGTCGTGGAATCGATAGCGCGGTTTGCCGCCGCAACGGCGTCGCTCAGGGCGCCGCCCTTCGCGACAATGCCCGTAACGGTGATCAGGCGGGAGCGGTCCTTGCGCTCGATGGTCGGCGGCACGAGGGTCTCGACCACGGAGCCAAGCTCTTTCATGCGCACCGTGGCGCCGGCAGGCGTAGTCACGGTGATGTTCTCCATGTCCTCGATGCTGGTGCGGAACTCCGGTGCGTAGCGCACGCGGATATTGTATTCTTCGCCGTCCTCGCGGTAGAGTGAAGCCACGGTGCCGTTCATTGCCGCGCTGAACGCGGTGGCGGCCGTGGTGGAGTTGAGCCCGTTGAGAGCAAGCTTGGTGCGGTCGAAATTCATCTGGAGTTCCGGTGTGTATTCGTCACGGCTGAGGGTCACCTGCGTGAAGGCGGGATCCTTGATCATCTTGGCCTGCAGGTCCTTCGCAATGCGGTCCGTCTCGGCGAAGTCATAGCCGTACACCTCCACCTTGATGCTGGAAGCGCCGCCCATGCCGCCCATGCCTTCGGTGACCAGAGCCCGGCGAACCTCCGGATACTGTGCCAGGACGCTGCGGACCACATCCGCAATCTCGGCGGAAGTGCGCTTGCGCGTGCTCGAAGTGCCGATCCTCATATTCAGCGAAAGGATGTGCGTGCCGTTGCTCTGCATGCTGGCGAAGGTGTTGTCCGTGTCGGCCTGGCCGAAGGCGGCGTTGAAGACCTGTATCTCCGGGATGGCCTCATGCAAGTCCGCATAGACGCGGTCATAAAAAGCATGCGTGACATCCTGGGCGGTACCCATCGGCAGATAAACCGTGGCCGAGATGGTTTCGGAGTCCCCGCGCGGGAAATACTCGGTCTTGAGGCCCGGAATGAGCAGCACGAGCGACAGCACGAAGACGCCGGCGAAGGACAGGATCACGGTCTTGCGGCGCTTGGTGGACCAGTGGATGACGTGGGCGTAGCCGCGGGAAATCTTGTCCAGGAACCTGTCGACGGGTCCGTAGAGGGCCTTGTACGCCTTGCCGTGCTTCTCGTCCTTGCGGAGCAGGCGGGAACAGAGCATCGGGACGAAGGAGAGGGCGGCCGTCGTGGACACGATCATGATGATGGAAACGATCCAGCCCAGCTGGCGGAACATGATGCCGGCCATGCCCTGGATCATCGTCAGCGGGAAGAACACGCAGAGCATCGTCAGCGTGGAGGCGATGACCGAGATGCCGACCTCCCCCGTGCCGTGCACGGCCGCCTCCTTGGGCTTCTCGCCGCGGGCGATGTGCGTGGAGACGTTCTCCAGCACCACGATGGCATCGTCCACGACCATGCCGATCGCGATGGTGAGGGCGGACATGGAGATGATGTTCAGCGTGTTGCCGGTGACATACAGGTACATCAGCGAGGCCAGCAGGGCCAGCGGGATGGACAGGATGATGATCAGCGTGGACTTCCAGTTGCCCAGGAAGATGAACACGACGAGGATCACCACCAGGAAGGTGATCAGGATGGTCTCGATCAGCGTGTGGATTGTATTGATGATTTCCCGGGAGCCGTCGTTGACCACCGTGATCTTGATGTCCGAAGGCAGCGTTTTCTCAATCTGGGTCATCTGCTTCTTGATGCCGCGGATGACGTTGACCGTGTTGGCGTCGCTCTGCTTCTGGATCATGATGCGGGCGGAACGGCGGCCGTCGGTATAGGACTCCTGCTCACGCTCCTCCTGCCCGTCGATGACGGTGGCGACATCCCGCAGGTAGACGGTCCGGCCGTTGGCCGCGCCGACCACGATGTCCAGCAGCTCCGACGGGTCGGAGAATTCCTTCTGCACGCGCAG
>CAJOMY010000113.1 GCA_905235775.1 uncultured Bacteroidales bacterium
GGGCGCCCGCCTGTGGAAGGGCGCCAAATATGCCACGGAGCATGCCCTGCCCAACGTCGCGTTCCTGCGCACCCGCGTGGAGTTCATCACCGCCTTCTTCGCCCCTCTTCCTGGAACGCTACCGCGGGTTCCTGCGCCCGGGCGGCATCGTCCACCTCAAGACCGATTCCCGCTTCCTGCACGAATACACCCGGACGCTGTGCGAGGCCAACGGCCTGCAGGTCCTCGCCTGCACGACGGACCTGTACGGAATGGCTTCCGCGTCGGCGGACATTCCGGAAGAGGTGAGGAGCGTGAAGACGTTCTATGAGAGCCTGTTCCTGGAGCAGGGCTATCCGATCACGTACCTGTCGTTCGTCATCGACCACGACGGACCTTTCCACAGTCCGGTAGAGGCGGGGACCTTCGATGCCGACTACTGGCGGAGCGTCGAAGGACCGCGGCTGCTCTTCGGCCATGACTCTGCCGAAACCCGTCGCCAGAAGATCCACGCCGCCGAATCCGCCGGCAAGAAGCAAAAAAGATAAAACCTTATAAGAGATGAAAAAGAGAATCGCAATAATGGCCATGGCCCTGTCCGCCGCCGCAGCGCTGCTGCTCTGCGCGGGCTGTTCCCAGCGTCCCCGGCGTGTCGCCGACGGACCCGTGTACCTTGACCGGCAGGCTCCGACCGAGGAGCGGATCGAAGACGCCCTCTCCCGGATGACCCTCGAAGAGAAGGTCGCCGTCCTCCACGCCCAATCCAAGTTCTCCTCCGCGGGCGTGCCGCGCTTGGGGATCCCCGAACTCTGGTGTACGGACGGCCCCCACGGCATCCGTCCCGAGGTCCTCTGGGACGAGTGGGAGCAGGCCGGCTGGACCAGCGATTCCTGCGTGGCCTTCCCTGCGCTGACCTGCCTGGCCGCCAGCTGGGACCCCGACCTCGCCCTGCTCTACGGGCAGTCCATCGGCGAGGAGGCCCTCTACCGCGGCAAGGACGTGCTGCTGGGTCCTGGCGTCAACATCTACCGGACCCCGCTGGGCGGCCGTAATTTCGAGTATATGGGCGAGGACCCGTACCTCGCCTCCCGGATCGTCGTCCCCTACGTGCAGGGCGTCCAGCAGAACGGCGTGGCTGCGTGTGTGAAGCATTTCGCGCTCAACAACGAAGAGACGCACCGGCACACGATTGACGTGGACCTCGACGACCGGGCCCTGTATGAGATCTACCTGCCCGCCTTCAAGGCGGCCGTCCAGGAGGGCGGGGCCTGGAGCATCATGTCCAGCTACAACCTCTACCGCGGCACCCACGTGGGCAACAACGAGCGCCTGCTGGACGACATACTGCGTGGGGAATGGGGCTTCGACGGCGCTGTGATTTCCGACTGGGGCGGCGTCCACGAGACTGAGGGGACCGTCCTGCACGGTGTGGACCTGGAGTTCGGCACCTGGACCGACGGGCTGACGATGGGCGCCACCAACGCTTATGACAATTACTACCTCGCCAATCCCTATCTGGAGGGGCTTCGCAGCGGGAAATATACGGTCGAGGGGCTGGATGCCAAGGTGCGCCGGGTGCTCCGGCTGATCTTCCGCACCGCGATGCGGGAGAACAAGGGCTTCGGCGCGCTGAACTCCGAGGCGCACTATGCCGCCGCCCGGCGGATTGGCGCCGAGGGCATCGTCCTGCTCAAGAACGAGAACGGCCTGCTCCCGCTCAGGAAGGGCTCCCGCGTGCTGGTGGTGGGCGAGAATGCCGTGAAGATGATGACGGTCGGCGGCGGCTCGTCCTCGCTGAAAGTCCAGCACGAGATCTCCCCGCTCGCGGGGATCGCCGAGCAGGCGCAGGTCACCTATGCCCGCGGCTATGTGGGGGATGTCGGCGGGGAATACAACGGCGTAAGCTCCGGCCAGGACCTCTCCGAGAGCCGCAACCCCGCGCAATTGACGGCCGAGGCCGTCTCACTGGCCCGGGAAGCCGACTACGTGGTGTTCGTGGGCGGCCTCAACAAGAGCGACCACCAGGACTGCGAGGGGGCGGACCGCCTGGACCTCGCGCTCCCGTACGGGCAGGACGCGCTGATTTCCGCCCTGGCGGCGGCCAATCCCCGGACCGTCGTGGCGCTGGTGAGCGGCAACGCCGTCTCAATGCCCTGGGTGGACAAAGTCCCCGCCATCCTCCAGTGCTGGTTCCTCGGCTCCGAGGCGGGCCACTCGATCGCGGACGTGCTCTTCGGGGACGTGAACCCTTCCGGCAAACTGCCTTTCACCTTTCCACGCGCGCTCTGTGACTCTCCCGCCCACCAGGCAGGGATGACCTTCCCCAATGAAGGCCCGACCACCTACGAAGAAGGAATTTTCGTCGGCTACCGCTGGTATGACAAGCAGGGGATCGAACCCCTCTTCGCCCTGGGGCATGGCCTGAGTTACACGAGCTTCGAATACGGTCCGGCGCGCCTCGACCGTACTTCCATGACCGAGGGCGGCCGCATCCGCGTCAGCGTCCCGGTCACGAACACGGGCTCCGTTCCCGGCAAGGAAACGGTCCAACTCTACATCGCCGACAGGGAGTCCTCCCTGCCGCGTCCGGTCAAGGAGCTCAAGGACTTTGCGAAAGTGAGCCTGGAGCCCGCCCAGACGAAGACCGTGACCTTCGAAATCAGCGCTGACAAACTGCGTTTCTACGATCCTGCGGCGGGGGCCTGGACCGCCGAGCCGGGCGAGTTCGAGTTGCTCATCGGCTCCGCCTCGGACGACATCCGCACCCGCGCGGCCTTCACCTTGAAATAACCGTCCGTTGTGCAGATGCAGCATGTTGGATTCCCGTAAAATTTTATATTTTTGCAGAATAACGCTTTCTTTTTATCCTTATGTTACGAAAAATCCGAATTGCCCTCGCAACCCTCTTCTTCGTGGGGATCACGCTGCTCTTCGTGGGCATCGGCCAGACCTGGTGGGGCTGGATGGCCAAGCTCCAGTTCCTTCCCTCCGCCCTGGCCCTGAATTTCGCCATGATTGCGTTTCTGTTGCTGCTCACGTTCGCCTTCGGCCGCGTGTACTGCTCCGTCATCTGTCCGATGGGCGTCTTCCAGGATTTAATCCTGTGGATCCGCCGCGCGGGCGGCAAGCGGCTCAAGAAGCGCAAGGACTTCTCCTATGTCCGGGAGCACGCCTGGGTGCGCTATGGCATGCTGGTCCTGGCCATCATCTCGCTGTTCGTTTCCGGCCAGATGCTCATCGCATTCATCGCGCCCTATAGCGCCTATGGCCGCATGGTGCGCAGCGTGACTGGCGGCGCTCTTACCCTGCCGCTGCTGCTCACGGGCCTCGTCACGCTCGTGGTGATCGTCCTGTGCGCCTGGCTCTGGGGCCGCGAGTACTGCAACACCATCTGCCCGGTCGGCACGACCCTGAGCCTGGTGAGCCGCTTTTCGCTCTTCCGCCCGCTTATCGATGCGGACAAATGCAAGAACTGCAAGCTCTGCGAGCGCGGCTGCAAGGCCTCCTGCATCGATGTCTCGAACCACAGGATCGACTACTCGCGCTGCGTGGACTGCTTCGACTGCGTGGACAGCTGCAAGTTTGACGCGCTGCACTACCGCTTCGTGGGGCTGAAGGGAAATGAGATTCCGCTTCAGGCCCGGAATGACGAAAAGACGGACGGCGGCAAGGCTGATCCGGGTCGCCGGGCGTTCCTCGCCACGACGGCGCTGGTGGGCACGGCCCTGGCCGCCAAGGCCCAGCACGCGCAGGGCGGTTTCGCCGAGGTGGTCCCCAAGCAGAACCCGGAGCGTGGCACCCGCCTGGTCCCGCCCGGCGCGACGGGCGAGCAATCATTCTACGACCATTGCACCGCCTGCCAGCTGTGCGTCAGCGCCTGCCCCAACGGCGTGTTGCGTCCGTCCTCCGACTTCGCGCACTTCCTTCAGCCTGAGATGGGCTATGAGAAAGGATATTGCCGGCCGGAGTGCCACGCCTGCAGCGATGTCTGCCCCGCGGGCGCCATCAAGCCCCTGCAACCGGGGCAGAAGCAGACCATCCAGATCGGCCTGGCGCATGTGAACCTCGAGCTCTGCCTGGCCGCCAACGGCACGGCGAGCTGCGGCAACTGCGCCTATCACTGCCCGTCCGGCGCCATCCGGATGGTCGATCACGCGGGCTCGGAGTACAAGATTCCGACCGTGGCCGAGACCCGGTGCATCGGTTGCGGAGCCTGCGAATTCCTGTGCCCGTCCCGCCCGGTCAGCGCCATCACCGTACAAGGCAATACCATTCACCACACCAACGCATAAGCCCTATGGACAGAAGAGAATTTATGAAAACCGCAGGTCTGGGCGCCGCTGCGATCGGCGTGGCCGCCTGCGCTCCCGGCGCCGTCAAGGAGACGGGCCCCGGCAGTAACAAGGACCTCCACGGAACGATGCACCAGAACTATCCGGGCATCGGTACCCTCGGCTACGGCTGCATGCGCTGGCCGATGAAGCGGGGGGAGGACGGTCAGAATCATATCGACCAGGAGGAGGTCAACCGTCTGGTGGACTTCGCCCTCGAACACGGCGTCAACTATTTCGACACCTCCCCGGTCTATCTGGGCGGCGACAGCGAGCGCGCCACGGCCGAGGCGCTGAACCGCCACCCGCGCGAGAAGTGGCTTCTGGCGACCAAGCTCTCGATGTTCGGTCCGTCCTCCTTCGAGGACTGCCAGCGGATGTATCACCGCTCGCTGGAGATTTTCAAGACCGATCATATCGACTACTATCTGCTGCACGCCATCAGCGACTTGAACGACTACAAGAACCGCTTTGAGAATAATGGCATCGTGGACTTTCTCGTGAAAGAACGTGAAGCGGGGCGTATCCGCCACCTGGGTTTCTCGTTCCACGGGCACCAGCAGGGCTTCGACGATATGATGGCGCTGCACGAGAAATACCATTGGGACTTCGTCCAGATCCAGATGAACTACCTGGACTGGGAGCATCCCAGCGGCCGGAATACACGTGCCGACTATCTCTATGCGGAGCTGGACAAGCGCGAGATCCCCATCGTGATCATGGAGCCGCTGCGCGGCGGCGCCCTCGCCGAGATCCCCTCGCAGCTGACGGACCGCCTCAAGTCGATCGAACCCGAGCGTTCCATCGCCTCCTGGGCTTTCCGTTACGCGGGCAGCTTCCCGCGCGTGATGTGCGCCCTGTCCGGCATGACCTATATGGAGCACCTGCAGGACAACCTGGAGACCTTCCTGGATTTCAAACCGCTGGACGACGAAGGCAAGCGCCTGTTGTGGCAGGTGGCCGACGAGATGACGAACTATCCGCTGGTCCCCTGCACGGGGTGCCAGTACTGCATGCCCTGCCCCTACGGCATCAACATTCCGGGCATCTTCAAGTTCTACAACGACAACGTGACTGCCGGTACCTACGTGGTCAGCAAGGAGCAGAAAGACTACGCCCGTGCGCGCCGCAAGTACCTCCTCGCCTACAACGAAGCCATCCCGACGGTGCGCCAGGCCGACCACTGCATCGCCTGCGGGCACTGCGAGCCGCTCTGCCCGCAGAACATCCGCATCCCGGGGCAGCTGCGCCGCATCGACAGGTACATCGAAAGCCTGAAGCAGGAGACGCTGTAGCGTCCACGGGCACCCCGCCCGGTTCAGGCCGGTTTTCCGGGCGACCCCTCTCGGTTTCGGGAGGGGTCGCCCGTTTCCTGTGGCAAATCCGGGCGCGGTGACCTTGTTTTGGATGAGACGACGAAAATTGCTACTTTTGTGGTTTGATTTGAAATGCAAACTCACTAGTGTCCAATTAAATTTTTTAAAAACTAAAATTTAAACGCAAACTCAAGTTGAACGACGTTTTCGCATACATCCTCCAGGGTTTCGGGGCCAGC
>CAJOMY010000114.1 GCA_905235775.1 uncultured Bacteroidales bacterium
GCTCGGCGAGCCGCAGGATCAGCTTCTCGCTTTTCTCCCAGCCGAGGCAGGGATCCGTGATGGATTTGCCATAGGCGCCCTCGCCGACCTTCTGGCCGCCGTCCTGGACGCGGACGCTGAAGCGGGCGGTGGCGCCGCCGGGCATGGCGTACGTGCCGGACAGGGCAAAGGCGGAGGTGCCGTGGCGGAAATTGAAACGGTCCGATGCGGAGAAGGCGCTCTTGGTCATCGACAGATACCAGATGGCGTCCAGGAGATTGGTCTTGCCTTCGCCGTTGCCGCCGCTGATGCAGTTGATATTGGGCGAAAAGCTGAGCTCCTGCAAGCGGATGTTGCGGAAGTCCTGAATCACTATTTTCTGCAGCGTGGCCATGTCTTGCAAAGTTAAAGTATTTTTTCTAATTTTGCGGGCTATTTCAAGCAGAGAAATTAAATAAACAACGATATGGCTCAGAAAAACCTGAATGACAAGGAAGCCCAGCGGAAGGAGAACATCGAGCAGACCGTCTCCGCCACCGAGCAGTTCTACAACGAAAACAAGAAGACCATCTGGTGCGCCGTGGCCGCCGTCCTCGTAATCGGTCTCGGCATCCTCGCTTACAACAAGTTCATTTATCAGCCCAAGTGCGTCGAGGCGATGCAGCAGAGTTACCCCGCCGAGATGAGCTTCCAGGCCGGCGAGTATGAACTTGCGCTCAACGGGGACGGCAACAACCTGGGCTTCGCCGACATCATCGCCGACTACGGCTCCAAGGCCGGCAAGGCCGTGTATCTGTATGCCGGCATCTGCGAGCTCCGGCTCGGCAACAACGAAGAGGCCCTCGCGTACCTGAAGAAATACAAGGGGAAGGAGCCTATCCTGGCCGCCCGCGCCAAGGCCTGCGAAGGTGACGCGTACGTGGCCCTGGGTGACTATGACGCCGCGCTGCGCTGTTACAAGGCCGCCGTGGACCGCGCCGACAATGTGTTCGCCGCCGGCTACCTGATGAAGGAAGCCTCCGTGCTCGAGGCCCTCGGCCGCAAGGCTGAGGCGCTGGCCGTTTACAAATCCGTCGAGGAGGACTATCCGCAGTCGCTCGAGGCCTACGACATCAACAAACACATCGCCAGAGTCTCCGAATGATATGGGAAGAGCATTTGAATTCCGCAAAGAGCGCAAACTGAAGCGCTGGGGCCACATGGCCCGCACGTTCACCAAGCTGGGCAAGGAAATCACCATCGCCGTCAAGCAGGGCGGTCCCGACGTGACCGGCAACCCGCGCCTGCGCGCCCTGATGGCCGAGGCCCGTGCCGAGCAGATGCCCAAGGAGAATATCGAACGCGCCATCAAGAAAGCGACCGAGAGCAAGCAGGGTGACTTCAAGGAGATCATCTACGAGGGTTTCGGCCCGCACGGTATCGCCTACCTCGTGGAGGCCGCCACGGACAACAACACCCGCACCGTGGCCAATGTCCGCAGCTACTTCAACAAGTGCGGCGGTTCGCTCGGCACCACCGGCTCCGTGAGTTTCATGTTCGACCGCAAGTGCACGTTCCGCGTCAAGGAGAAGGAGGGCATCGACCTCGAGGAGCTTGAGCTCGAACTGATCGACTATGGCGTGGAAGAGCTCTTCCGCCAGGAAGAAGAGGACAAGGATGGCAACGTGACCCCCGTCATCGTGATGTACGGCGACTACAGTGCCTACGGTCAGATCCAGAAATACATCGAGGAGAACGGCTACGAGCTCATCTCCGGCGGCTTCGAGCAGATCCCGAACGTGGACCTCAAGGACGTCACCGACGAGCAGCGCGCCACCCTCGACAAGCTGACCGGCATGCTCGAGGATGATGAGGATGTGACCAACGTCTATACGACGATGAAACCCGCAGAGGAGTAGTTCGTCGAAGAAATCTGGCAATTCGTCGAAAAACCGGGCCGTCGCTGGCCCGGTTTTCTTATGTTTGCACCCGGAAGAAACGAAAACCATCTTATATCTGTTATGATCAAAAAAATCCTTACTCTGGCCCTCCTGGTCGCGACTGCGGCCGGCGTGGCCTCGGCCCAGAACCGCTACGGCGTCAAGTCCGGCATTCTGACCCAGAAATCCGAAATGGGTGAGACCACCATCTATTTCGACAACTACGGTGCCCTCGAGGCCCAGAAGATGAAGATGAACTTCATGGGCAACGAAATGGACATGACCATCCTCCGCAAGGACGGCAAGACCTATATGGTCAACGCGACCGAGAAGCAGGTCCAGGAAATGCCGGAAGGCGGCATGGGCGGCAACAACATCAACTTCCTCAACCTG
Source organism: uncultured Bacteroidales bacterium (assembly GCA_905235775.1). Classification (GTDB taxonomy): domain Bacteria; phylum Bacteroidota; class Bacteroidia; order Bacteroidales; family UBA932; genus Cryptobacteroides. Next base: position 2,292 of record CAJOMY010000114.1, read on the forward strand.
ACCGACGCGGTCAAGTCCGCCAACAAGATCAAGGAAGCCGGCAAGGAGACCATCCTGGGTAAGGAATGCACCAAGTACACGCTGGAGGCCGAGCAGATGGGCATGACCATGAGCCAGACCGTCTGGGTGTGGCAGGGAATTCCCTTCAAGACCCTCACCGACGGCGGTCAGTTCCAGTTCGGCAACGAGGCCGTGAAGTTCGAGGAGAACGCCACGGTTCCCGCCTCCGTCTTTGAAATCCCGAAATTTTAATTTCTAAACAGTTTCATATAGGATAATTTGTTTAACTCTACGCTCCGAAAAACTGGCGGGCATCCTTCTCAGGGTGCCCGCCAGCCGTTATAGCATAGAATATTGTTTATCCGGATCCACTTTTGTTTATGGACGTTTGATGGTGCCGACGCCGCGTACCTTGGTGCTGATGTCCTCGCACTTGAGCTCCACGGCGTCGATATCACCTGCGCCGCTGATGGAAAGGTCGGCCCGGCCGGCGCGGCCGCTGACCACGGCGTCCCCGGCTCCGGCGATGGCTACGGTGAGCGCCTCGCAGTCGAGCTTGCTGACGGTCGCGTCGCCCGCGCCGTTCACCTGCACGCTGGCGCTGTCGGCCTTGAGTCCGGAGATCTCGATGTCTCCCGCGCCGTTGACCGTGAGCTTGAAGTCCAGTGCGGTGATGCCCTGCGGGGCCTTGAAGTCAACGGCGCCGTTGAAGACCATTTCTTCCATGACCGGGCTGGAGACATGGATCGTGAGTTTCCTGAGCTTGCGGAACCGGGCCCCGTCGCTGGTGACGGTCAGGACACCGTTGTCATTGCCCACTTTGATGTGCTCCAGGACATTGTCCGGGCCGCTGATGGTCAGGGCGCATTCGCCGGGTGTGTAGATCACGTCGCCGGGGAGGTTGCAGGTGAGGGCGTGGAAGTCGCCGGTCACGTCGTTGCGGGTGATGATGTTGTCGCTGGCGGAAATCTGCTCGCCGGAGCCTTCTCCCACCCAGGAGACACCGTTGTTCTTGATTTCTTCCTTGATTTCGTCGCTGATGCGGATGAAACGGCAGGAGGGGAGGAAGGCCAGCACGCATGCGGCTGTGAAGAGGGGGAGTATCTTTTTCATGATTTTGTCAGTCTATATAATCTTTCAGGTTGATTCCGAGCAGGGCGGCCCGGCTGCGCAGGAGCGGGAGCTCCTCGTCGATGAACTTGCGGCGCTCCGCTTCGCGGATCACGTCGATGGCGGCGCCATCCACGAAGAAACCGATGCCGCGCTGGTTGAAGATGACCTTGCGGTCCGTGAGTATCTCGTAGGAACGGGCCACGGTGTTGGGATTGACCCCGATCTGTGCGCCCCATTCCCGGACCGAGGGGATGCGCCCGCCGGGTTTGAATTCCCCGGTGAGGATCCGGTCGCAGAGATTGTCCGCGATCTGGATGTAGATGGGTTTGTTGGCGTCGAATTCCATGGAGACTAGTGCTTGATGGTACGGAGGCGGTAGAAGATGCCGCCCAGCAGGATGGCGAGCGTGCAGATGTACGTGATGTTCAGGTACCAGTTGAAGGAACTGATGGCGCGCTCGGGACTGTCGAAGCGCTTGAAGAACTGTTCAGGATCCACCGCGCCGTTGCCGAGCAGGATTGCAAAGAGCGTGGATATAATCATGCCGAGGGCGAAGAGGCAGAGCAGGGTTTTGGCGACCTTGGCCTTCTTGAAGCAGATGGCGCCCAGGGTGAAAGTCAGGATGTTGGTGATCCAGTCGATGACCAGGATGCCGAAGAGGTTGATGTAGACGCCTTCTTCCCGAAGCGTCGTCATGCCTTCGAGGAGATCCCGGGTGAAGGTCGTCCGGAGTACGGAATCTCCGTAACTGTTCGGAAAGAACAGGCCCAGGACGCCGTCGCTCAGAAAGAGGAGGGCGAACAGGGCGACCGGAGCCGCCACGCAGGTGATCAGGAACAGGGAAAGCCACTTCTCCGGGATGGAGGCGGGCAGCATCAGGAAACTGGAGCCCGCCTGCTTGCTGGTCAGTTCGCCGTAGGCCTTGGCGCCGAAGCCGAGGATGACGATGATGCAGGCGATGACGAAGCTGAGAAATTTGGCGAAATCCGGGAGGAGGATCACGCCTTTGCCGATAATCAGGCTGATGAACTCCGTGATGATGAAGATGATGAACGGAAGCAGGCCGACCACCAGCATGGAGAGGCCGTAGTTGTTCTTCGCCCGGCGCAGGTCGTACAGCAGGTAATTGCCGAAGCGCTTGATATCGAAGATGTTATTCATGGCGGAAGAGGTTTTTGATCAGTTCTTTGTTCTTGTGGACGGCGTTGAACAGGGCTTCGATGTTCACCTTGCTGTCGGCCTTGTCCGTATTCGGGTAGACCTGGATGAAGCCGCCCGGGAGCTGTTCGGAGTAGAGCGAGTCGGGCTGCAGGGTGGTGCCGTAGTCGAAGAAGAGCTTGTCGGAAATCTCCTCGACGGAGGCGTTGAGCAGGACGTCGCGGCGGTCCAGGATGATGATCGGGTCGATGATGTTCTCGAGGTCGCGCACCTGGTGGGTGGAGATCACGATGATGGAGTCCTCGGGCGTGTACTTCATCAGGGCGGAGCGGAACTGGGCCTTGGAGGGGATGTCCAGCCCGTTGGTCGGCTCGTCGAGGAAGAGGTGGCGGGCGCCGCAGGCAAGCGCGAAGGCGATATAGGTCTTCTTGAGCTGTCCGGCGGACATGGCATTCATTTTCTGTTCGGGGTCGACCTCGAATTCCCGGAGGATCGTCTCGAAGGTGCCCAGCTTGAATTCGGGCCAGAATTTGCCGGTGGCCTTGGCCCAGCAGCGGGCCTTGTCATGCACCGGCGCCACCTCGTCCGGGAGATAGTACTGGTCCTGCAGGAGGGACGGCTCCCGGTTCCAGGGGTCGCGTCCGTCCGTGTCGATTGTGCCGGCCTGCGTCTTCTTGAGGCCGCAGAGGAGAGTCAGCAGCGTCGTCTTGCCGACGCCGTTCTCGCCGAGCAGACCGTAGATCCTGCCCGGTTCGAGCTTCATCGAGATGTTCTTGAGCACCTCATTCTGTCCGTAGCTGAACGCCAGATTTTGAATTGTTATCATTGCTTTTGCAGTGTATTAGTTCATTAGTACACCGCAAAGGTACAACAATTTTTGAAACTTCCAAATCTTTTTGATAATAATTTCCCCACTTGCGTCCACAAATAAGGCCTTTTTTGAGGACGAAAGCCGTTTCCCGCGCCATTTATCCTCAAAACAAGCCTTTTTTGAGGATAGCTATTCCCGTCCGCGCGGGAGTCGCAGGGGATACGGGCGTACGTCGGGAAAGGGCGGGGCTATCCGTTTCGGTTGCTGGACGTCTGACGCCTCCTATACGCCCGCACCCCTGCGCTCCCGACACTCCTGGGAATGTAAGAAGCCACCCATGCGGATGTCCCTCCGGAGCCAGCTCCCTGCCTGCTCCCTGCGGATGGGGTTCCGGGAGCGCTGGGGGGCTTCTCCGCTCCCGGGCCCGGAATGAAGAGATCCTTCGCTGCGCTCAGGATGACAGGTCGGGCATGACGGTAGCGGCCGGGC
>CAJOMY010000115.1 GCA_905235775.1 uncultured Bacteroidales bacterium
GGCTCGTGTTGAGCACGCCCCGGCTGTGGCCTCGCCGCGTGTTCCCGAGGTCGAAGCCCTTGCTCAGGGAGATCTGCTTGGTGCGCGGACCGGTCGACAGGGTCACGGACCAGGGCGTCTTGCCCTTGCGGGTGTTGATCCGGACCACGCCGGACGACATGTCGCCGTATTCCACCGAAGGTACGCCGCTGATCACCTCCACCGACTCCACGTTGGCCGAAGCGATGCTGCTCGTGGAGACGCCCTGGAAACGGCCGCTCTGGAGGTTGCTGAAGGAGGCGTTGTTGGACAGGCGGACGCCGTCCACCTCGACGGCGGTACCGAAGGTGCTGTTGTCCGTCTCCGCATTGCCGCTGCGGATGCTCAGCCTGCGTTCGCCGGTCAGGTTCGGCTCCACCGTGGCACCGCCAGGCAGCAGGCTCGTGATGTCGGAGATGTTCATCAGCTGGACATGGTCCAGCGCCATCCGGTCAATCGTGCGGGTGGTGGTGGCGGAATGGGAATTTTCCTGCGCGGTGATCACCGCGCTCTCCAGCGACAGGTTGTCGGGGACCAGCTGGACGCGCAGGGCGGAGACGCCCCGGCCGATCTTCATCTCCTGCGACCAGGTGACGTAGCCCAGACAGTCGACTTTTATGACGGACTCGGCCACGGAGACATTGTACAGGACGAACTGCCCCTTCGCGTCGGCGACCGCCCACTGCTCGCTGGCTTCCACCACGACGGTAGCGAAACCCACGGGGGCGCCCGTGACCTTGTCGGTCACGCTGCCTCTCAGGGTAACGCTTTGCGCGCGCACAATCCCTGGGGACAACAGGGCGGCGCATACCAGCAATATGCTTCTGAATCCGCGCATTCTGAAGTCGACTCTTCTATAAGGTGCCGCAAGATACAAAAAAAAGGAAAAAGTGTACTATCTTTACGGGTATGAAGCGTACAATTTCATTATTAATGATGATGGCCGTCTTTGCCGTGACGGCGCTGGCCGACGAGGGCATGTGGATGGCTCCCTCCGCGGACAAGAAAACGGCGGAACTCTGCAACTATGTGGTCTCCATCGACTTCATGGGGACCGGAAGCCTGATTTCCGGGGAAGGACTGGTCCTGACCAACCACCACGTCGCCTATGCGGATGTGGCCGGGCTGGGCAGTGACGGGCACAATTATCTGGAGGAGGGTTTCTGGGCCCGCAGCCGGGAGGAAGAAATCCCGATACCCGGTCGCAGCGTCCAGTTTCTCCGGGGCACCATCGACGTGACGGATGAGGTACAGGCGCTGTTCGAGAGCGGCAGCGTCAACCCGCAGGGCATCATGGTGATGCGTCGCCTGGGCGGCATCCTGGAGAAGCGCTACCGGGAGAAAACCGGCTATGAGGCCTCGCTCAGCAGCGCCTGGCGGGGTGCCCGGTATTATATTTCCCTCTATGAAGAATACCGGGACGTCCGGCTGGTCGGTGTGCCGCCGGCGCGCGTGGGCGCTTTCGGCGGGGATGAGGACAACTGGGAATGGCCCCAGCACAAGGGCGACTTCGCCCTGCTGCGCATCTATACCGCCCCTGACGGCAGTTCCGCCCCGTACGATCCGGACAACGTCCCGCTCCGTGCGGACAAATATCTGAAGATTTCCCTGAAAGGCTACCGTGAAGGCAGCAGGACCACGATCATCGGTTTCCCGGCCAGCACCGACCGATACGCTTCATCCGCCAAGGCGGACTATATGACGGCCGTGCAGCTTCCCATCCAGACCGGCGTCCGCGGTGCGCAGATGGAAATCATCCGGAAATGGATGGACCGCGACCCGGAGATCCGCCGCAAGTATTCCACCCATTTTTTCAATCTCTCCAATGCCCAGGAGCTGTATCTGGGCGAGCTGCAGTGCTACAAACGCTTCCGCGTGGCCGACGAGAAGCGGCGTCAGGAGGCGGAGCTGGATGCCTGGCTGGATGACGACCCTGCCCGGCGCGCGCAGTGGGGAGACCCCGTCGGCGCGCTGCGCGACCGCTATGCGCGCGTGGCCGCGGCCGAACGGAACGCCCAGTATTTCCGGGAGTGCATCATCCGCGGCACCCAACTGGAGCCGGTGGCGTCGCGGACCAGCGTGCTGGCCGGCCGCTATTCCGACGACCGGGTCCCCGGCGTGCGCCGTACGACCGAACGGAACTACGCCCAGACGGATCTTCGCGTCGAGCGGGAGCTCTTCCGCTACAGCCTGGAGACCTTCTATGAAAACGTGGATGACGCCCTGCTGGGGCCTTTCCAGCGGGAGCTGAAGGAGCATTACGGGCAGGATTATGATGCGCTGTGTGCGTATCTGTGGGACGACAGCTGGATCAGCGATCCGGCCCGGGTCGCCAGCTTCCTGAACCCGGAGGCCGACATGAAAGCCTTCCTCGACGCGCACGCGGACGACGCGCTCGTGCGTTTCTTCATGGATGTCAAAATCGGGACCTACAATGCTGTCATCTCGGACGCGGAAGGCGATCCGGACATCTCCTCGCTCACCCGTACCTACACCCAGGCGCTGTATGCGATGCAGGTGGACAAGAAGCGCAATCCCTATCCCGATGCCAACTCCACCTTGCGCATCAACTATGGGCGCGTGAAGGGACTGAGCCCCCGCGACGCCGTGCACTGCGACGCCTATAGCACGGTAGCCGGCCTGCTGGACAAGCACAATCCGGACAATTATGATTTCTGCATTCCGGAGGACATGCTGCGCGCGCTGGAAAAGGCCCCGGCGTCGATGCGCCTGAATTTCATCACGGACAACGACAGCACCGGCGGCAACTCCGGCTCGCCCGTGCTCAACGAGCGCGGCGAGATCATCGGACTGCTCTTCGACGGCAACAAGGAGTCCCTGGCATCGGAAATGCTGTTCACGCCGGACTTCAACCGGAGCGTGAACGTGGATATCCGCTACATCGTCTGGATCCTGCGCGAGTATGCGCACTTCGACCGCATCCTGTCGGAACTCGGCCTGTAGCGCTTATTCTTCAAACAGCGGCTTGACCGTGTCGATATTCCCTTCCGGCCGTCCGAGGGGGATGCGGGCGAACTGGCGGACGATCAGCACCAGCAGCAGGACAGCCGCCGCGATGAGAATCCAGTACAGTTGCTCCGGCAGCACGTCCCGGAAGGATTCGGCTTCCCGGAGGGAGTCGATGTTGGACATCACCAGCGCGAAGGTGTTGTTGGTGAAGTGCATCAGCATCGTGAGCTTCAGGGAGCCGGTCTTGTAATAGACAAAGCCGAACAGGCAGCCGAGCAGGAAAGCCGGCACGGCCTGCCAGGGATTCAGGTGGATGATGGCGAAGAACGCGGCCGAGATCACGATGGCCCAGCCGGGCTTCACCTTGTTGCCGAGCAGCCCGCGCAGCACCATGCCGCGGCAGAGCCATTCTTCGAAGAATGGCGCAAACAGGCTCACCATCAGGAAATTGAGCAGCAGGTTGCCATCGCTGGTCAGGCTCTTGAACAGATCTTCCAGCCTGTCCGGCATCGGGGGCAACAGGGCCGTGACCGGCTCGGCGGCGAGGCCCAGGGCGAGGGTGGCGAGCATCGCGAAGACGGCGCAGAGCAGGCCGCCCACCGGGCTGAAGTGACGGCTGTCCAGCAGGAGGCCGCTGCGGTTCATGCTGGCGTTGCGGCTCTTGACGCTGGCGTAGAGCATCGGGAGGATGAACATCAGCGGATAAGAGATGAAGGTCGCATACTGGGCGCCTTCCGCGCCGAAGAGGATCGTGACGGGCAGGGCCAGCAGAGATCCTGCCAGCAAGAGGGCGAACAGGATGAACAGGTCCGCCACGCCGGGGATATACCAACTGAACTTCTCGTAGAAGCCGTAGTTGCGGGGTCGTTTGTGTCTGGGCATGGCTTTTACTGATAGAGCGGGGTGGGGTAGACGCCCTCGCGGGCGAGCCGGGCGAATTTCGCGACCACGGCGGGGCGGTCTTCCTGGTAGGTCACGCCGAACCAGTGGGCAGGCGTGGAGAGGACGTCGCAGCGGGCTTCACCGCCGCGGATCATGCAGTCCACGGCATAGGGGATATAGAATTCCTTCTTGAGCTCCCGGCTGTTCTGCTCCAGGAAATCCTCGAACAGGGCGGCGCTTTTCCCGAAGTAGTCGGGCGTGAAGCACCACATGTTCATCGAGCAGAGGTCGCTGCCGCGCAACTCGACGCTCTCGCCCGTGGCGGAATTCTCCCCGCGTACGACCCCGTCGGCGTCCTTGCGGATGTCCAGGTGCTCCACCACGTCGGTCAGGCGCTGCTTCGCGTCGTAGTGGCAGATGCCGCGGGACACGCCGCCGGACTCGCTCAGGGTGTGGTCCAGTTCGAAGCCCACGATGGCGTAGACGCCCTGGCTGCCCGTGTGCGCCCGGCACCAGTCGCCTGCGATGCGGAAGGACTCCCGGCCGTAGAAGTCGTCGCCGTTGATCACGACGAAGGGCTCGTGGATGACGTCTGCGGCCATCAGCATGGCGTGTGCGGTGCCCCAGGGCTTCTGGCGTTCGGGATTCAGGGGAAGGAAGCGGCCGGGAATCTTGTCCAGCTCCTGGGTCACGAAGACGAACTCGAGCGGGCTGCCGTCGGTGCACCGGACCTGGCTGTATTTGCGCCCGACCGCAGCCTTGAACTGATCGAGGAAGTATTCGCGGACGATATAGACAACCTTTCCGAAGCCGGCCTGTACGGCGTCATAGATGGAGTAGTCGATGATGGTTTCGCCGTTCGGGCCGAGACCGTCCATTTGCTTGAGTCCGCCGTAACGGCTGCCCATTCCGGCGGCGAGGACGAGAAGTGTGGGTTTCATTATGCGACAGATTTGGATTCTTTTCCGCAAAAATAGTTATTTTTGTGCAAATTATCATGGCAAGACGCACCAAAGACATCTGGAACCGGGACAAGGACGGAAACCGGAAGGAACAGCGTTCCTTCATCCGCTACGCCATCGTGGCGACGGCGGTTTTCCTGCTGTTCCTGTTCCTGAAGAAGGACGGCATCGTGAACTGGGTGCAGGCGGGCATGACTTTGCGCCGTCAGAATCGCCAGATCGAGCAGTACCGGCAGGAGAACGAAGAACTCGACCGCCGGATCCGGATGATGTCCGGCGACCGTGACACCCTTGAGCGCTTTGCGCGCGAACAGTTCTTCTTCGCGGAGCCGGGAGATGACGTGTATATTATCGAATAACAATCAGTTCCCTGTCAATTGTCAGCACCGTTCCCGTGCCCTCGAAGGTCTTGCCTGAAAGGGTCACGGTGCCGCGCGGCTCGTCTTTGTAGCGCCGCAGCAGGGTCGTCAGTTTCTTGAACGTGGGGCCGCTGAGCCCGCAGTCCTCCAGCAGGCGCCAGAGAGCGTATTCCCAGTGCTCGAGGGAGAGCACGGCGGGGATGCGGACGGATCCGTCCGGGGTGGTGAGCCCCTCGCGGACGGAACGGAACCAGCTCTCGGCGATGTCGTCCACGCGGGCGAAGCGCTCCATGTCTTCGCCGAGCGTACGCACGAACGAGGGATTGATCCGGGCGAAGACCGGGAAGACCTCGTTGCGGATGCGGTTGCGCTTTGGGGTGCTGTCGGCGTTGGTGCTGTCCTCGCGCCAGGTGCAGCCGTGCGCATCCATCCAGGCGCGGATCTCCGCGCGGGGGGTGTCCAGCAGGGGACGGACGATGCCGTCGCGGTCGCCCATGCCCCGCAGCCCCCGCGTGCCCGTGCCGCGCAACAGGTTCAGGATCAGCGTCTCCGCGTTGTCGTCGGCGTTGTGCGC
>CAJOMY010000116.1 GCA_905235775.1 uncultured Bacteroidales bacterium
GTCCAGGCAGATCATGATCTCGGCGCCCTTGGTCTCGCGCTCCACCAGCTTGGCGCCCAGCAACGGCCGCGCCAGACCGATCGAGAAACAGGCGAATCCGAGGCAGAACAGCACGACGCGCCACCAGCCCTTGGCGCCGGACCAGGAGGGCATCAGCGCGTCCACGAGCGCCTCTTCGCCGAAGCGGCGCACGCGGCGCCGACGGCCGCGCCGCAGCAGGGCGTATCCGAGCAGGATGGCCGGCACGAGCAGCAGCAGCCACAGGAAATGGGCACGGGCAAACATCAGCATACTACGGCATCCTCCTCAATAAAAGTCCGACAAGCAGTTCGAGCAGCAGGCAGATGAGCGCGGCCACGCCGAAGCGCCCGAACAGTTCCTTATAGACGGGGAAGCTGTCCACGGATGTGCGCGCCTTCTCCATCTTGTTGATTTCCGAATAGATTTCCGCGAGCTTGGTGTTGTCCGTGGCGCGGAAGTAGCGGCCGCCCGTGGCCTCGGCGATGCTCCGGAGCAGGTCCTCGTCGATCTCGACCTGCACCTTCTGCATCTCCACGCCCCAGGGGGTCATGACCGGGTAGGGGGCCATTCCGTTGGCGCCCACGCCGATCGTATAGACGCGCACGCCGTAGGTCCTGGCGATTTCGGCCGCGGTCTGCGGGGCGATCTCGCCGCTGTTGTTGACGCCGTCGGTGAGCAGGATGACCACGCGGCTCGGCGCGTCGGAATCCATCATGCGCGCCACGGCAGTGGCAAGGCCGTTGCCGATGGCGGTGCCGTCTTCGATCAGGTCCGTCTGCACCTCCTTCATCAGGTTGATGAGCGAGGCGCGGTCGGTGGTCAGCGGACATTGCGTATAGCTCTCGCCGGCGAAGACCACGATGCCCATGCGGTCGGTGGGCCGCTGGGCGATGAATTCGATGGCGATATCCTTGGCCGCGCTGAGACGGTCGGGCGTGAAATCGCGGGCCAGCATACTGGTGGAAACGTCCATCGCCAGCACGATGTCGATGCCCTCGGAGTCGCGCCGTTCCACCTCGGTGGTCGAGCGGGGCCGCGCCAGCGCCACGATGATCAGGCAGAGCGCGGCGGTGCGCAGCACCATCGGCAGATGCCGGACTACGCCCAGGGGCGAACGGCCGCCTTGCAGCCAGGGCGCCGCCGTGGACACGCGCAGGTGCGGCCTGCGTTCCGCGAGCTCCCGGTACAGATAGAGCGCGACGAGCAGCAGCGGCACGAGCAGCAGCCAGAGCAGGGAGGGGTACTCAAAGTTCATCTTCGGTCTTCTGCTCCTCCTGGGGCACGGTTTGGTAAGTGGATGTCACGAAGCGGACGGCCGTCGGCAGGGCGCGGGCGTTTTCCTGCTCGGTGGCGGCGTGCTTGGCGAATTTGACGAAGTCGGCGCATTCGAAAACGCCCCGCAGCTCCTCGCGCAGGTCGGCGGGCAGGTCGTCCGCCTGCTCCAGCGCACGGAAGAGCTCGGCCGTCGTCATCTCCGGCGCATCTACGCCGAAACGGTCTTCGATGTAGAACTTGACGGTGTCGGTGATGCCCGAGTAGAAAGCTTTCTGTTTGTCCGGGGCCCAGAACTTGTCCCCGCGCCATTTCTCCAGCTCGCGCAGCGCCACGATGTAGGCAGGGTCTTTCTTCTCCTCCCCGGAGATGCGGGACCTCCGGCGGCGGTACAGCCAGACCAGGAGCACCGCCAGGGCGGCAAGCCCCAGGGCGCCGCCGATCCAGGGAATCGTCTCCCGGAAGGTCAGCGGATAGCGCAGCTGGTCCTTGATGTCGTGGATCTGGAAAGTCGCCGTGTCCACCGGCATGGTCTTCACATCCATCTCCAGCCCCTCGAACACGAGGGTGTCCTCCCCGCGCAGCACGGGAATGGGGGGCAGGTAATAAGTGCCTTCCTCGAAGGGGGCGAGCACGATGCTGCCGCGGACGTTGTACAGCTGCGCGCGGCCCTTGCGACCCGGCTGGCGCAGCTTCAGGCGCGCCGTGGTGTCCAGCTGCCAGCCGCGCACCAGCGTGAGCGTGTCGCCCGACAGCGTCCCGAAATCGGGCAGCAGCAGGGCGGTCCCTTCCGCCAGGCTGTCCAGCTGGAAACCGTATTCGAGCTGGTCGGCGATGAGGATGGAGTCGCGCGGCTGGAGCTGCCTGAGGAAAGCCTGCCCGGCCGGTACGACGTCCAACAGCGCCGCCAATATGAGTGCCAACACTTTCATCTTCGGTTGAACAGGGCCATCAGCCCCTTGACATAGTCGCCGTCCGTGGAGATGTCCACGTGGTCGACCTGGTATTTGTTGAACAGGCTCTCCTCCCGGGCGGACAGGTCGGCGAACCAGCGCTCATAAGCCGTCCGGACCTTGCGGCTGTCCGTGTCGATCCAGGCGCCCGCGCCGCTTTCGCTGTCCTTGATGTGTACGAGACCCACGGCGGGCAGCGACCGCTCCCGGGGGTCATGCACCTGGATCACGCTGAGGTCGTGGCGGTTTACCGCCACCTTGAGCGCCTCCTCGTAGCGGGGGTTTCCCGCCGCGTCGGCGTCCAGCATGTCGCTCAGCAGGAAAGCCGTGCATTTCTTCTTGAGGGCATTCGTGAGGAACTTGAGCGCCGCTCCGATGTCCGTGCCGTCGGAGACCGGCTGCAGTTCCAGCATCTCGCGGATGATGTGCAGCAGGTGCGAGCGGCCCTTGGCGGGCGGGATGAATTTCTCGACGCGGTCGGAGAAGAACAGGGCGCCCACCTTGTCGTTGTTGAGGATGGCGCTGAACGAGAGCACGGCCGCGATCTCCGCGATGCGCTCGCGCTTGGTCTCCACCGCCGTGCCGAACAGGCCCGAGCGGCTCACGTCCACGAGCAGCACCACCGTCAGCTCCCGCTCCTCCTCATAGACCTTCACATAAGGAGCGCGCAGGCGCGCGGTCACGTTCCAGTCCATCGAGCGCACGTCGTCCCCCCACTGGTACTCCCGCACTTCGCTGAAGGCCATGCCGCGGCCCTTGAAGGCCGAATGGTACTCGCCGGCGAAAATCTGGTGGGAGAGCGCCTTGGTCCGGATCTCGATCTTCCTGACGCGTTTCAGGAGTTCGGTCGCGTTCGTATTACGGGACGATGACGGCATTGATGACCTGCTCGATGATTTCTTCCGGCGTCACGTTCTCGGCTTCGGCCTCGTAGGTCAGGCCGATGCGGTGCCGCAGCACTTCCGGACAGACGGCCCGCACGTCCTCGGGGATGACGTAGCCGCGGCGCTTGATGAAAGCGTACGCCTTGGCCGCCATCGACAGGCTGATGCTTGCACGGGGCGAGCCGCCGAAGGAAATGAGGTCCTTCAGGTTCCGCAGCCCGTAGTCCTCGGGGGTGCGGGTGGCATAGACGATATCGACGATGTAGCGTTCTATCTTCTCGTCCATATAGACTTCCCGCACGACGTCGCGGGCGCGGACGATGTCGTCCGGGCTGACGACCGGCGAGGCCTTGGGGAATTCGCCGCTGTTGTTCATGCGGATGATGAGTTTTTCCTCGTCCTTGCCGGGATAGCCCACGACGACCTTGAGCATGAAGCGGTCCACCTGGGCCTCCGGGAGGGGATAGGTGCCTTCCTGCTCGATGGGGTTCTGCGTGGCCATCACGAGGAAGGGCTTCGGCAGCGCGAAAGTCTGGTCGCCCAGGGTCACCTGGCGCTCCTGCATCGCTTCGAGCAGGGCGGACTGGACCTTAGCGGGGGCGCGGTTGATTTCGTCGGCCAGCACGAAGTTGGCGAAGACCGGGCCCTTGTGCACCTCGAACGATTCTTTTTTCTGGGAATAGATGAGGGTGCCCGTGACATCGGCCGGCAGCAGGTCCGGGGTGAACTGGATGCGGCTGAACTTGGCATTCACCGCCTGGGACAGGGTGCTGATCGCCAATGTCTTGGCAAGACCGGGGACGCCTTCGAGCAGGATGTGCCCGTCGGCGAGCATGGCGATCATCAGGTTCTCCACCAGGTGCTTCTGCCCCACGATGACCTTGCCCATCTCCAGGGACAGGAGATCGACGAAGGCGCTTTCTTTCTGAATGCGTTCGTTGAGCTCCTTGATGTTTACACTTTCCATATAATTCATTAATTTTGCGGTCAGCTATGCGCTATCTTGTCAAGCTTTCCTACAGCGGGGCGGACTTCTGCGGTTGGCAGATCCAGCCCGATGCACCGAGTGTCCAGCAGACGCTCGAGGACGCCCTGTCCACCCTGCTGCACGCCCCTGTGGCGGTGACCGGTGCAGGCCGGACCGATACGGGCGTCAACGCAATCGGCTACGTCGCGCATTTTGACGCAGCCGAGGGGCTTGACACGCGCCAATTATGCTACAAATTAAATGCCATTCTGCCCCGTTCCGTGGTGATTCATGAGCTCGCTCCGGCTGCTCCGGATTTTCATGCGCGCTTTGACGCGGCGCGGCGCGAATACAGCTATTTCCTGCATCGCGTGAAGGATCCGTTCGCGGACGCCTTTTCCTGCCTCTACACTTTCCCGGGAGTGGATTTCGATGCGATGAACCAGGCGGCGCAGGCGCTCCTCGGGCGGCACGACTTCCGCTGCTTCGAGAAGACGGGCGCCGACTCCAAAACTTCCATCTGCACCGTGACCGAGGCGGCCTGGCGCCGTTACACGCCCACGCATCTGGCCTTGACGGGCCGGGACGGAGGTGATGACTACTGGTATTTCCGCATCGCCGCCGACCGCTTCCTGCGCAACATGGTCCGCGCCGTCGTCGGCACCCTGCTTGAAGTCGGCCGCGGCAAGCGCACGGTCGCCGACTTCCGTTCCCTGGTCCTCCCCCCGGATGCCGCTTGTCATCCTGAGCAGGGCGCAGGATCTCCCGCCCGCTCCCTGGCCGGCGAATCGGTGCCCGGCCACGCCCTCTTCCTCAGCTCCATTCGCTACTGACCTCCCCCTTCGTCATCCCGGGCGCATCATAGTCATTCCGGGCTTGTCCCGGAATCTCTTCCCGCCTCCTACCGCCTCGTCCAGCGGAGGACCGTCTTGTAGCAAACGCCGAAGTGCCGGGCAATATCGGTCTTGGCCATCCCCTCTCGGAGCATCTCGTTGATCTCCTCTTCGTGCTCGTCCAGCCGGTACATCGTGTTCTTCGAGCCGGAAGGCCGCCCCAGGTTCTTCCCCTCGGACTTCCTGCGTGCCAGCGCCTCCCGCGTGCGGTCCGAGATAAGTTTCCTCTCGATCTCGGCCGACAGGCCGAAAGCGAACGCCAGCACCTTGCTCTGGAGGTCTTCGCCCAGCCGGTAACCTTCCTTGATAGTCCAGACGCGGCACTCCTTCCGCAGGCAGGTGTTGAGAATATCCATAATCATAAAAAGACTGCGCCCCAGACGCGAAATCTCGGCGCAGATAATCAGATCGCCCTTGCGGACGCGTGAAAGAAGTTTTCCCAACTCGCGATCCTCGGCGGAAAGCGAGCCGGAGATGGTCTCCTGGATCCATCCGTCGATGTGGAGTTTTTCGCGCCGGCAGAAAGCATTGATCTCGAACTTTTGGTTCTCTGTGGTTTGGCGGTCTGTAGAGACCCTGATGTAACCGTAAATCATAATTAATAGGAATTAAAGGATAAAAAGGCGCAAATATCCGTAATTCCTATTCGATAATGAACTGATAATCGGTTAAGTAATTGTTAAAAAATAACCTGCTTCATTTTTGGGGCTCACCTATTCGGCCATTTGCGACCAGGATATACAGCTGAGAACGGTTGAAAAACCTCT
>CAJOMY010000117.1:0-5709 GCA_905235775.1 uncultured Bacteroidales bacterium
GAGGTTGGCCTTCCAGGCCGCTTCCTGCAGGAAGTTGTCCGTCGGGAACTGCGTCAGGAAGGCGCCCCAGGAGCTCTGGAAGTTGGTCCCGTACCAGAACTGGCCGTGGGAGTTGTTCCATCTGGCGAGCCAGAGGCCGGTTGCGGGGACGTAGTCGGTGTGCTGGCTGCCGGCCGAAGCGCGGAGCTTGCCGTAGAGGCCGGTTGCCGGGTTGTTGGCATAGATCCAGCCCAGGCCCAGGGTCGGGGAGAACGCCCACTTGGCCGGGTAGGAACGGTTGGAGCCGTTGGCTGCGAGGACGAGGTCCGCCACGAACTTGTCGGCGTGGTCGTAGTGCAGGGCGAGGTTGACGTTCTGGCGGTACCAGGTGTTGCTCTGGCCGTCGCGGGTCTCGCTCTTCATGTTCCAGTTCAGGTTGGCGGCAAGGTTGTCGCCGTTCTGGAACTGCGTGGCATACTTGAGACCGGCGTTGATCGTGCCGATGCGCCACTGGGAGTCCACCCAGTGGTTGAAGATGAGCTTGTCCTCGACGGTACCCATGACGACCTCCTGCATGGCGCCGGCGGCGTCATAGTAGTTCCAGCCGTACTGGTAGCCCTTGGTGCGGTTCTCGATGGTGTTGGAGGCGTTGTCGTAGGAGCCGCCGACGTAGAGCTGCAGGCCATCGAGGATGATGTCGAGGTCCTGCTCCAGGGTGATGTCGGCCCAGATCTGGCGCTGGTGGGTCTTGGTGAAGCCCGTACCCTGCGCCTTGGCCACGAGGTTGAAGTCCCCGTAGGTCTGGCTGCCGCCCCAGACGCCGCCCTGGGTCTTGATCGGGAATGCCAGGGCAGGCACCTTGTACAGATGCCACCAGGCGTCGTTGGAGTTCATGTTCGGCACGCCGTTGGTCTCCATGAAGATCGCGTAGATGTTGGTCTTGACGCGGGTCGAGCTGGTGACCTGGAAGTCCACGTTGGTGCGGATGCTCGCCTTGGAGTACTTGAGCTGGGAATTCCAGTCGCCCTGCTGGGGATACTTGTAGAGTCCGCGGGCGTCGGTGTAGTCCAGGATGGTGTAGTACTCCACCTTGTCGGAGCCGCCGTACATGGACACGAACGCGTTCGTCTCATGGGCGGTGTTCTTGAAGACTTCGTTCTTCCAGTCGACGTTGGGATAGACGAAGGGGTCGCTGCCGTCCTTAAATTTCTGCAGTTCGGCCTCGGTGTAGGCGATGCCCAGGCCATCGTTCATGCGGGCGATGTTCAGGGCGTTGGCGTAGTCGTAGGCGCTGACCATGGGCGCGGTCTTGGGATCGAACTGGAATTTGTGCGAAGCGCCGGCCTTGAGGTGGAAGCCGCTGTCGGCCGCACCGCGCTTGGTCTTGACGAGCAGCACGCCGTTGATGCCTTCGTGGCCGTAGAGGGCCACGGCGGCGGCGTCACGCAGGACGGTCACGCTCTCCACCTCTTCGACCGTCAGGCGGTCGATCGGACGCTCGATACCGTCCACGAGGATGAGAATGTCGCGCTCTCCGGTGGTCTGTACGCCCCGGATGTTGAAGGAGGCGCCGCGGCCTTCCTCGCCCTTGAAACCGGTGTTCTGCAGGGCGGTCAGGCCGAGGAGCTTGCCGTAGAGGGCGTCAGCGAGGCTGATGGCCGCGGTGCGGCCGAGTTCTTCGGCGGTGATGGTGTAGGTCGCCGCCGTGGTGAGGAACTCGGTGCTCTCGACGCCATAGCCCAGATCCACTTTCTGGGACTGCTTGTCGTTCAGCACGACCTGGGCGCCGGCCGTCACAGGCAGCGCACAGAGTCCCAGCAGGCAGTAGATAAGTATATTACTTGATTTCATATTCGTATAGATTTCAATTGATTACCAACCGGGATTCTGCGTGAGGCCGTATCCCTTCTGAATCTCAATACGGGAGACGGGGTCGAGGTACCACTTGTTGGTCCAGTACCCCTCGTCCCACCAGCGGCGGTGGCCGACCACGATCTCAGGCTTCTCGTATTCGAACTTCGGCCACGGCTCGCCGGCCGTATATTGGTGGTCTTCTCCATCGTCCAGACGATTGCCGGCTGCGTCGAGGCGGTAGATGCGGATCTCGTGGAGCGGCTTGGTGAAGAGGTCCTGGCGCTTGCGGCGGACCATGTCGTAGAGGCGGTCGCCGCACTCGGCGCCGATCTCGCAGTTGCGCTCGCGCAGGATCTCGTCGATCAGGTTCGCCTTGTTGGTCGTGAGGTTCAGACCCGGGTTCATCGTCTCGAGGCGGCCCAGGCCGACGCGGCTGCGGACGATATGCAGGTCGTCGAGCGCACCCTGCAGGTCACCGGTCTCGGCCTTGGCTTCCGCGCGGATGAGGTACATCTCGGCCAGGCGGATGTAGGGAACGCCGATGGGTTCGTCGTCGTAGCGGCTGCCGCCGTAGTAGTCGAGCAGCCACTTGAATTTGCAGTAGCCGGAAGCCACGTCATCCTTGTTGGAGACATTGCTGTTCTTCTCCAGGAAACCGCCGACCCAGGAGTCCATGTAGGTCATGCCGCCGTGGTCGAAGCCGGCCGGCTGGGACTGGCGGGGGACCACCATGGTCTCATAGAGGCGCGGGTCGCGGTCGGCGAACATGTCAATCCCGGCGGGGTTCTTGCCGGCGCCGTAGAGGTCCGCATACGGGAAGTTGCGGCCGTCCTGCATGCCGAAGCACTCCATGAGCTCGTTGGTGGGAACGGCGCCGCCCTGGCGGAGGCAGTCGAGGGCAAAACCGCGCCAGCCCCAGCCCCAGCCGCCGTCGGACAGGGTGAGGGTCGGATGGGCGTCGAAGAGCTTTTCGTGGTTCGTCGCGTCATTGCGGTAGCGGTAGGCGCGGCGGTAAGCCGTGCGGTAGCCGGCCTCGTCCTGCGTAGCCGGCTGGACCAGGGCGTAGTAGTTGCCGTTGGCGGCGTTGTCCTCGAAGAAATCGTTGCAGTACTGCAGGCAGCGGTTCCAGAGGGAAGGATCCTCCTGGCCGAACCAGATGTGCTCCTCTTTCTCCAGGCCGGTCGGCTTGCTGGTGTAGGTCATGTAGGGCTCGCTGCTGTTGAACAGCGGGGAGGCGGCGAACATCCACACCTTGGCGCGCAGGGCGCGGGCGGAGGCGCGGGTCAGGCGCCCCGACCACTGGCCGATGTCGGCGTTGTCCACGTTCCAGATGAAGCCGGGCTCCTTGATGGCGCAGTTCACCAGGGAGTCGATGAATTCGACCGTCTCCCAGGCCGTCGAGCGGCCGGAGGTGAACTCTTCACCGACCCCATAGGCTTTCCGCACGAGGCAGAGGCCGCCGAAGTTGCGGAATGCGTCGAAGTAGCGGCTGGCCATGATGGTGTAGGCTTCGCCCCGGAGGCGGCTCTTCTCGGTGTCGGCCATGTCCGGCACGCGGTCGATGTTCTCGATGATCTGCCAGCATTTGCGCACGGTCTCGTAGATGGACACGCGGCCGCCGGAGTCGGAGTTAAGGCCGCCGGCGATGGTGGAATAGGAGAACTTGCCCTGGAAATTGCCGTTTTCAGTGTCCTGTGCGTCCTCGGTCAGGCCGCCCGGGTAGTAGCTCTGGATCGGGCCGCCCCAGCCGACATAGCAGTGATAGGAGTCGGAGAGCACGTCGATGGGCGCACCGTTCATCATGTTGCCGGACGTGTAGGTGCAGTAGAGCTGTCCGTAGGCGCTCCACAGGAAGTTGCGGGTGTATTCCGCTTTCGTGAACACGGTGTCGATGTTGACATCGACGCCCGGGGCTTTCTCCAGGAATGCGTCGCCGATGGCGAGCCGGTCCACGCAGGCCGGGAGCAGGAAAGCGGAGCAGAGACCCAACACGACTATCTTGTTAAATATCTTTTTCATATTTGGATCTGCATTAGAAGTTGAACTGGGCACCGATGTTGAACACGCGGGTCATCGGGTAGCGCACACCGAAGTCGAGGCCGGATCCCGGGGCTTCCGGGTCGTTGCCGTCGAAGCGGGAGAAAGTCAGCAGGTTCTGGCCGGACAGGTACACCCGGATGTAGTTGAAGAACTTGAGGTTCTGCGACTTGTTGAAGGTGTAGCCGATCTCGATGTTCTTCAGTCGGATGTAGCGGGAATCGACCATCCAGGCCTGGGAGTCACGGTTGTTGTGCACCCGGTTGGTGAAGGAGATACGCGGCAGGATGGCGTTGGTGTTGCTCTCCGTCCAGGAGTTGTCCGCCACCCACTGCGTCAGGGCCGAGGTGTTGGTGGAGCCGAACTGGTCGCGGAAGTATCCGTTGAGCGTACGGTTCACGTGGTCGGCGCCCGTCCACAGCATGGAGAAGTCGAGACCTTTCCAGTGGAAGGAAGCGTTGAGGGAGTAGGTGATCTCCGGGGTGGCCGTGTAGCCGGTCGCTTTCTGGTCGTTCTGGTCGATCACGCCGTCGCCGTTGAGGTCCACATAGACGGCGTCGCCGTACTTGAGATCGATCTTCTGGTCCGGCATGGGTTTTCCGTAGGCCGCCTGGTAGCGCTCCTCCGTGCCCGGCTGATAGAACTCGAAGAGGTCATAGGCGAAGGGCTGGCCCACCGGGAGGCCGGTGCGGCGCAGGTAGTCGTACATGGGCGGAACCTCCAGCATCTCGATCACCTGGTTGCGGGCGAAGGAGAAGTTCGGGGAGATGGAATAGCGGAAATCGCCGTGGCGGTCTTCCCAGTTGAGGGTGATCTCATAACCGTGGTTCTTGACACGGCCCTGGTTGACGTAGCTGGCGGGCAGGGACGTGACGGCGGGCAGCGTGGAACGGTTGTTCACGAGGATGTCCCGGCGGTCCTCCCAGAAGAAGTCCACGTAGGCGTGCAGGCGGTCCTTGAAGAAGCCGGCGTCCACACCGACGTTGAACTTGCTGGCGGTCTCCCAGGTCACGTCCGGATTACCGGCGGTCAGCTCCTTGACGGCCTGCAGCCAGGTGGGGCTGGTGCCGAAGTTGGCGCCGCGGTTCTGCGGGTTGACCGTCGTGCTGCCGGTATAGAACTGCCAGGCACCCGGCAGGTAGAGGAAGCGGGCGCCGTTGGTGTTGTCGTTGCCGACCAGACCCCAGGAACCGCGGATCTTCAGGTAGCCGATCACGTTCTTGACGGGCTCCCACCAGGGTTCTGCGGAGGGGATCCAGCCCAGGGACACGGACGGGAAGACGCCGTAGCGCTTGTTCGGGGCGAAGTTCTCGGAGCCGTTGTAGCCGATGTTGAAGTCGAGCAGGTACTTGGTGTCGTAGTCGTAGGTGATGCGGCCCACCAGGCCGACGTAGCCCTTCGGGATGGACTGGTACAGGCTGTTGTCCGAATCCCAGGGATAGTAGGTCTTGCTCTGGTTGTAGAGGATCAGGGCGCCGACGTTGTGCTTGCCGAAGCGGCGGGCGTAGTTGAAGCTCGCCTCGGCGTACCAGTTGCGGCTGCCCCATTTGCCTTCGTTGTAAGGGGTCGGCCAGGTGATGTTCTCCTTGCGGAGGACCTCCTGGCCGTCCACGAGGGTGGCCACATAGGTCAGGCCCGTGCCGAAACCGTTCTGGCGGTTCTTCTGGGCGGTGTATTCGGAGTTGTAGGAGCCCTTGATCTTGAAGTCCAGGCCCTGGGTGATGAAGCCCAGGTCCAGCTTGTACTGGAGGTCGAAGTTCAGGACGTTGGTGCTCTCGTTCACGTAGCCGAGGTTGTAGTAGTTGGAGAGGGCGTCACGGTCGTACGGTCCGACGATGT
>CAJOMY010000117.1:5753-7803 GCA_905235775.1 uncultured Bacteroidales bacterium
GTCGCGCCCTGCAGGTAACGGAAGAGAAAGCCCTCGCCGCCGCCCATCGTGTTGCGGTCCTGCATGCGGCCGCCCAGGGTGATGGAGATCTGGCTGCGCTTGGACACGTCGATGTCCAGGTTGGCGCGGTAGTTCAGACGCTGGTAGGTGAAGTTCTCGTTCTTGTTGGACGAGAAGGTCTTGAACAGGGAATTCTGGTTCAGGAAGCCGGCGGAGACGAAGTAGCGGACGCGCTCGGTGCCGCCGTTGACGTTCACGTTGGCCTGTTCCTGCCAGGCGGTGTCGTTCATGATGTACTTGATCCAGTCCATGCTCGGGAAGGTCGTGGGCATGTCGCCCTTGCGGAAATGCTCCATGACCTCCTGGCTGAAGCGGATGCCGGTGTCGGCATACGGAGTGTAGTCGGCGATGGTCGCGGAACCGGGCCACTGGCTCATCGGGAGCGCATCGGTGATGGCCGTGTAGTTCCACATCTTGCCGTAGGTATAGGAATCGGCGAAGTCGATGAATTTCGAGATCGTCTGCACGGCGGCGTTGGCGGTCGCGGTGACGGAGGCCTTGCCGGTGGTGCCGCGCTTGGTAGTCACGAGGATGACGCCGTTGGCGCCGCGCACACCGAAGACGGCCGTCGCGGAAGCGTCCTTGAGGACCGAGATGCTCTCGATTTCGTTGGCGTCCAGCTGCGAGAAGGAACGCTCGACACCGTCCACGAGCACCAGCGGTTCGGCGCTGTTGAGCGAGCCGACGCCACGGATGCGGATGACCGGTTCGTCGGCACCCGGCATACCGGAGGCCTGCACGGCGGACACACCCGGGAGGTTGCCCTGCAGGGCGTTCGCCACGTTCGCGACAGGCGCTTTCAGAAGTCCCTCGCCGCTGACGGCGGAGACCGCACCGGTGATGGTGACCTTCTTCTGCTGGCCGTAGGCGATGACCACGGCATCGTCCAGGGCCATGGCGTCGGGCGCCAGCGTGACGGTCAGGGTCGGCCCGGTCACCTGGACTGCCTGCGTCGTGTAGCCGATACAGGAAATCTCGAGCGTGGAGCCGCTAGGGACGGAAGGAAGGACGAAATTGCCGTCCAGGTCGGTGACGGTGCCGTTCGTGGTCCCCTGTACGAGGACGCCGGCTCCGATCAACCCTTCTCCGTTCTCATCCAGGACCTTACCTGTTACGCGCAGGTTCTGGGCGAAAGATTGTCCGGGCAGCAGGAGCAGGAACGCCAGCAGACCGAACAGCTGAAAAAGTTTTTTTCTTTTCATTGGATGATTGGATTGGTGAATATTTTATGTGTATTGTTGATTAATGAGCGTCGAAGAACTCCGTGCGGAGCTGCTGCCAGCGCCGCTCCTTCCACATGGCATGGCCGCAGAGCGGCTCGCAGTGGAACTGCTTGGGAGCCGTGACCTGGTTGTATCCGGCGAAGTTGGTGTGCGGCGGGCAGGTCGGGTCCTGCAGGCCGAAGGCCATGTAGACGGGACACTGCACGCGGTCGGTGAAATTCTTGATGTCGAAGTAGCTCAGGGTGCGCAGAAGGTCTTCCCGGGCAATCCCTTCGGCGTCCGCCGCCTGGTACACCTCGTGCACGGGCCACCAGACGATGCGGCCGTAGTCGGGGTAGTCGCTCAGGAACGGTACGCTCGGCGCGATGGCGCGCACGCGGTGGTCCAGGCTGCCGGCGATCCAGGTGAAAGCGCCGCCCTGGCTGTCGCCCCAGGCGTAGATGCGTTCCGGGTCGGCCTGCTCCAGCGAGCAGACGAAGTCGATGGCGCGGACCACGTCGCAGAAGGCGCCCCGGTAGTAGTACTGTTCCTTGCCGGCCAGCCCGCGGTCGATCCAGCCTCCTTCCGGCTCCTTGAATATACCCTGCGCGCGCACGCTCACGAGGAACTGGATCTTGTCCGGCTCGGCGGCCGGGTCATACCAGTACGGGTCGGCGCCGTAGCCCATCAGCTCCAGCGACACGGGATATTTGCCGGGAGCCACTGTTAAAAAATCGCGGAAATAATGCTTGAAAAATTTGGATAAGTGCTTGATTTTCAGTAACTTA
>CAJOMY010000118.1 GCA_905235775.1 uncultured Bacteroidales bacterium
TGATCATTAACCCCGACTACGCTGAGGGTACCACTGGCTGGACCATCGGTGATAACAGTAAGGTTGAGGTGGAAGGTGAATACAACATCGGTGTTGCTGAAATCTGGAATGGTACTGGTGAGATTTCCCAGACTGTTACCGGTATGCCTGTAGGTACCTACAAGGTGAGCGTGAATAGTTTCTTCCAGCAGGGCGACAGAACTATCCACATCAACTCCTTCCTTAAGGAACTTGCCGAGAAGTATGAAGTTGAACTGTATGAAACCGATACCCTCGGTGGTACAAGACCCTTCGTGAACCACGCTGTGGTATTCGCCAACGAGAGCGGTATTGCTCCTGCCAACATGACCTTCGAGCCGGAAACTCCTGAGGAAATCCAAATCTTCCAGCAGGCTGCTTCTGCCGAGGGCAACTGGGTATCAATGGAGCAGTTCCTCCTTGATACTGGCAAGGTATTTCTCCTGCTGACGCTCTGTGTAACCGCGAGCCGCAAACAGGCTGTCGGTCTCCCGGATGGTCTGCTCCATCGACGGGGTGATCTGGTCGGCGTACATGATCACGAGTCCGTTCACGTTGCGCGCCGCCCGGCCCGCCGTCTGCGTCAGGGCACGGGTCGTTCGCAGGAATCCTTCCTTGTCCGCATCCAGGATGGCCACAAGCGAGACCGAGGGGATGTCCAGGCCTTCACGAAGCAGGTTCACGCCCACGAGCACGTCGAACAGGCCGGCCTTGAAGTCTTCGATAATCTCCACGCGCTCCGCCGTGTCCACGTCGGAATGGATGTAGCGCACGCGGACGCCGATGCGGCGCAGGTATTCGTCCAGCTCCTCGGCCATGCGCTTGGTGAGCGTGGTCACGAGCGTGCGCTCGTCGGCTTCGGACCGTTTGCGGATCTCCTCCACCAGGTCGTCCACCTGGTTTTTCGTGGGCCGGACTTCGACGGGCGGGTCCAGCAGGCCTGTCGGACGGACCACCTGCTCCACCACGAGCCCTTCGGATTTCTCCAGTTCATAATCCGCCGGCGTGGCGCTGACATAGATCTTCTGGCCGGTCAGGGCCTCGAACTCCTCGAACTTGAGCGGGCGGTTGTCGGCCGCCGCCGGGAGGCGGAAACCATATTCGATCAGCACCGACTTGCGGCTGTGGTCGCCGCCGTACATGGCGTGCACCTGCGGCAGCGTGACATGGCTCTCGTCCACGAAGGTGATGAAGTCCTTGGGGAAATAGTCGATCAGGCAGAACGGACGCTGCCCCTCCTTGCGGCCGTCGAAATAGCGGGAATAATTCTCGATGCCCGGGCAGTAGCCCATCTCCTTGATCATTTCCAGGTCGTACTCCACCCGCTGCTTGAGCCGCTTGGCCTCGAGTCCCTTGCCGATGTCTTCGAAATATTCCATCTGGCGGACCAGGTCGTCCTGGATATGGGACACGGCGGCGATGCTCCGCTCCTTGGTGGTCACGAAGTTGCCGGCCGGGTAGATGTTGATCTCGTCAATCTCCTCGCGCCTGGCCCCGGTCACGGGGTCGATCAGGCTCAGGGCGTCGACCTCATCGCCGAAGAACTCGATGCGTACGGCGTCATCCGATCCGCCGAGGTACACGTCCACCGTGTCCCCGCGTACGCGGAAAGTACCGCGCTTGAACTCCACTTCCGTCCGGTTGTACAGGGCGTCCACCAGACGGTAGAGCAAGCCGGTGAGGCTGCGGGTCTCCCCCCTCCTGACGGGAACTGTCTGGGCATGGAAGTCCTCCGGGTTGCCGATGCCGTAGAGGCAGGAGACGCTGGAGACCACGATCACGTCGCGCCGCCCGCTGAGCAAGGCACTGGCGGCGCTCAGGCGCAGTTTCTCGATCTGGTCGTTGATGCTCAGGTCCTTCTCGATGTAGGTATCCGTCGTGGGGATGTAGGCCTCAGGCTGGTAGTAGTCGTAGTAAGACACGAAATACTCCACGGCATTGTGCGGGAAGAAGGACTTGAATTCGCCGTAGAGCTGGGCGGCGAGGGTCTTGTTGTGGCTCAGGATCAGCGCCGGACGCTGGAGGCGCTCGATGACTCCGGCCATCGTGAAGGTCTTGCCCGATCCGGTGACGCCGAGCAGGGTCACGTCCCCCACCCCCGCCTCCAGCGCGGTGCAGAGCTGGGAAATCGCCTCCGGCTGGTCGCCGGCAGGCCGGTATTCGGATTCGAGCTGGAATTTCATATATCTCACAAAAATAACGCTTTTGCGTTACTTTTGCAACGGCACTCCCCCGCTTCAGGCCCGACCGGGTCCTTCCTTGAGGCGGGTGCTCCTTGGAAACCACATTTCCAAATATATACAACTATATTCAAAAGAATTCTTACATTTGTTCAGTCAAGCCGCAGAGGACATGGAACGACTGGTCGAACAAGCCCGCGCCGTGGCGCTGGAGGCGCTCAGGGAGGAGACCCGCTATGACGGGTCCCCGTTCATTACGCACCCTGACAACGTCGCCCGCATCGTTTCGGACGAGATCGGCCTCCCGGACACCTGTGTGGCGGCCGTTTATCTCCACGAGGCTACCCGGGTCCACAAGGATGTGGACATCAGCGCATTCCCGCAGGACGTGCGGACGCTCGTGGACGGCCTCAACAAGATTGCAACCATCAAGCCCAAGGATACCCGCCTGGAGGCGGAGAACTACAAGAAACTTATTGTCCAGTATTCGACCGACCCGCGCGTGACGGTGCTCAAGATCGCCGACCGGCTGGAGGTGATGCGCGGCCTGCAGATGTTCCCGAAGAACTCCCGCGAGCAGAAACTGCTGGAGACCCTGATGCTCTACATGCCGCTCTCGCACCAGCTGGGCCTGTACAACATCAACAACGAACTGGGCAACATCTGGTTCCGATACGCCGACCCTGAGCAGTACCGTGCCATCACCAACAAGCTGAAGGCCACGGAGAAGGACCGTGAGCAGATCACGGCGGAGTTCATTGAGCCGTTGAAGCGCAAGCTCTCCGACGCCGGCATCGTCTATAAACTGAAGATACGCACCAAGAGCGCCTACTCCATCTACCGAAAGATGCAGGTGCAGAAAGTGCCTTTCGAGGGCGTCTATGACGTCTTTGCCATCCGCTTCATCATCGACTGCGAGGATGATCCCAAACTTGAAAAGGACCTCTGCTGGAAGGTGTTCTCCTACGTGACCGAGGAATATGAGTCGGATACGAATCGCCTGCGCGACTGGCTCACCACACCGCGTCCCAACGGCTACGAATCCCTGCACATCACGGTCAAGAACAAACAGGGCCAGGCCCTCGAGGTGCAGATCCGGACCAAGCGCATGGACATCGATGCCGAGAGCGGCCATGCCGCCCACTGGGCCTACAAGGGCATTCGCCATGAGGCCTCCGTCGACCGCTGGCTCCAGTCCGTGCGCGATGCGCTGGAGCATCCTTTCGATGCGGCGCCCGAGGACATGCCCGCTCCGCCGGACAAGGAGATTTTCGTCTTCACGCCGACCGGCGAACTGCGCATCCTGCCCGCCGGCGCCTCCGTGCTGGACTTTGCTTTCAACATCCACTCCGGCCTGGGTTGCCGCTGCACCGGCGGCCGCGTGAACGGCAAAGCCGTCCCCATCCGGGAGAAACTCAAGACGGGCGACGTGGTGGAGATCCAGACACGCAAGGACCAGCGTCCGAACCGCGACTGGCTGGGCTGGGTGGTTTCCTCCAAGGCCCGGACCAAAATCAGGCAGGAGCTCGATGCCGAAGAGCGCAAGGCGGCCTCGGACGGCCGCGAGTTGTTGGAGCGGCGCCTGCGCAACTGGAAGCTCGAGCTTCCGGACGAATGGATGATGGAGTTCATCAAGCTGCGCAAGTACCCGTCCGTACTGCCCTTCCTGGCGGCCATCGCCCGCGAAGAGGTGGATGTCAACGACATCAAGGCATTCATCCAGCGCAAGTTGTCCGCCCAGCAGGAGAAAACTGCGGCGCCGCTGCCCGAGGAGACGGAGAAGAGCGTCCAGAAGGGATATGCCGGCACGGCGGACGATATCCTTGTGCTGAATGCCAAGAACGTCAAGGGTCTGGATTACAGGATGTCCAAATGCTGCAACCCGGTCTTTGGCGACGACGTGTTCGGCTTCGTCACGCGTACCGAAGGCATCAAGATCCACCGCATGTCCTGTCCCAATGCCGCCCGGCTCATCGAACGCTATCCATACCGCATCCAGAAGGTCGTCTGGCAGGACAACCCCGGCCAGGGCGATTTCCAGTGCACGCTCACCGTCACCACGGAGCTGGATCATCCGGTGCTCAGCGCCATCATGGACATCATCGGACAGTTCCGCGTGTCCATGCGCGCCTTCAACGTCAAGGAGAATCTGCGTGCCGGCACCTACGAGATCACCATCCGCCTGCTGGTGCCCTCCAGCGCCGAGCTGGACAAGGTCCTCTCGCAGGTCGGCGCCCTCAGACAAGTCATCAAGATCCGAAGAAGCTGATGCCTCAGGAAGAAGATACCCGATACCTCGATCAATTTGAGGAGACCCTCGAAAACGGCCTGCTGAAAATCTGCAGCGGCGCCGGCCTGCTGCCCGCCGAACTGGTCCGCTGTCCCGATGTGGATGGCCTTTGGGACGTGTACATCAAGGATTACATCGCCGACGCGGTGGTCAATTTCAACGAATACCCGGAGGCGGCGATCGCCTGGGCCGGTTTCCTCGGCCTCGGTGTCGCCTGGGCCTGGGACGCCGACTGGCAGCGATACAAGGACCGGCCTTACCGTCAATGGTACGGCGCGCGCGGCTGGGACGATATGGACGAGCACATCCTGCGGGACATTCTCGACCTGCCGCTGGACGGTCCGGAGGCGAAGAAGATTTCCAACACCCTGCAAAGCTGCGCGCTCGCCGTGCTCGGCCTGCTGCAACACGAGGGGGTCGAGACCCGGACCGCCCGCGGCTTCTACCTGCTCGCCCGCGCCTACACGGTGCTCTACCGCGTTGGCGCCGCCATCGAGCTCCACCGGCTGGGATACAGGAAGGTGCCCGTCGGCTGAGGACCCTGCGTGCCACGTCGTGTCTCCACCGAGGGGACCTGAAGGCGGGGGAAAAACGGATCAGGACTGCACCGCTCTTGAACGGTTGACGAGCGCTACGCCTCCGAATACCAGCAGCGCCGCGAGGACCTTCTGCCAGGTGAAAAGATCCATTCCGACGGCGATGCTCACGGCGGCGGCAATCATCGGCTGCAGGTAGGAATACATGCTGACCAGCGTCGGGCGCAGGTGCTTCTGTCCGACCGGGATCAGGAAATAGGCCACGAACGTGGCAAAGAAGACCACGTACGCGATCTCCCAGCCCACCGTCGGCGTCACGGCGGCAAAATCCGTCCGCATCAGTCCGCTCCAGGCGAACGGGAGCGAGAGCAGCAGCGAGAAGAGGAACATCCACTTCATCAAGGTCACGACGCCATAGCGCGAAATCAGCGGCCGGAAAATGCCTAGATACATGGCAAAAAACAGTCCGTTCAGAATCATTAGTCCAATGCCCAGCGGGGTCGATTTTTCGACCGCTCCTGCTGTATATACTGAGTTGAATATCAGAAAAATGACGCCGGAAAAACTCATGGTTACACCCAGAATTTTTTTCATTGTTATGGGTTCTTTCAAGAAAATTGCCGCCACAAACATTGTCATTATCGGTGTCATGGTGGCCACAATGGTGGCGTCCA
>CAJOMY010000119.1 GCA_905235775.1 uncultured Bacteroidales bacterium
TCCCGCCTGCGTGCCGTTGAGGACCGGCTGCACGCGCTATAGCATCCGAAGGGCTGTTCATACCGTCCCGTATGATGGACCCTTCTGCACGTAGGGGCGCTCGTCTACCGGTGCAGGAACGCGTCGAGAATCGGCTGCAGGTCGTCGAGGCTGCCGACGAGGACCTGGCGGGGTTTCGATCCCTCCTGCGGGCCCACGATGCCGGCGGCTTCGAGCTGGTCCATCACGCGGCCGGCCTTGGCGTAGCCCATGCCCAGCTTGCGCTGGAGGTCTGAGGTGGAGCCGCGCTGGCTCAGGACCACCATCTTGGCGGCCTCTTCGAAACGCTCGTCCACCCGGGACATGTCAACCATGCCGCCGCCTTCGCCGCCCTCGGCGCCCGGCTCTTCGGGTGAAGGGAGGTAGTAGGGCGTGTTGTAGCAGCGTCCGTAGCCGACCTGCTCGCCGATGAAGTCGGTGATCGCGTCAATCTCCTTGCCGTCGATGAAGCCGCACTGGATGCGTTCGGAGTCGATGCCGGCGGAGAAGAGCATGTCTCCGCGGCCGATCAGCTTCTCGGCGCCCGGCGCATCCAGGATGGTCATGGAGTCCACGCGGGAAGCCACGCGGAAGGCGATGCGCATCGGGAAATTGCTCTTGATGATGCCGGAGATGACGTCCACGGACGGGCGTTGTGTCGCGAGGATCACGTGCAGGCCGGCCGCGCGGCCCTTCTGGGCCAGGCGGATGATGGAATTGGTGATGCTGCGGCTGGCCGCCCGCGCATCCGGCGAGGCGCCCGTGGTCATCGTCAGGTCCGCGTACTCGTCCACCACCACCACGAGGTAGGGCAGGTAGCGGTGCCCCTTGTCCGGACGGAGCTTGCGCTCCTTGTATTTCTCATTGTAGAGCGTGATCTTGTTGACCCCGGCTTTGCTGAGCAGCTCATAGCGGTCGTCCATCTCCGTACACAGCGAGCGGAGGATTTTCTCGGCGTCCTTGGGCTTCTTGACGATGGCGCCGTTCTTCTCGTCGTCCTCGTCGGCAGCGTCGGGCAATACGGCCAGGTAATGCTTGAGGAGCGAGCCGTAGGCGGAGAACTCCACCATCTTCGGGTCGATGAAGACGAACTTCAGTTCGGACGGGTGCTTGCTGAACAGGAGCGAAGACACGATGACGTTGAGGCCCACGGACTTGCCCTGCTTGGTCGCACCGGCGATCAGCAGGTGCGGGGCGTCGGCGAGGTCGAACACGCGGACCTTCTGCGTGATCGTGTAGCCGATGGCCACGGGCAGGTCGGCCTTGCTGCTGCGGAACGCGTCGTCGTTGAGCAGGGCCTTGAGCGGGACGATGGAAGCGTAGTCGTTGGCCACCTCGATGCCCACGGAGTCGGACAGCGTGATGACGCGCACACCCTTGGCGTTCAGCGACAAGGCGATGTCCTCCTGGAGCTTCTTGATGTCCGCGATCTTCACACCCGGGGCGGGATAGACCTTGTACAGGGTCACGGTCGGGCCCACGATGGCCTTGACGTCGGTGACCTGGATCTTGTAGTTCGCCAGGGCCGCGCGGATCTTGTTGTTGTTGCGCGTGAGTTCTTCCGTGGAAACTTCGCGCCGGCCGCTGGAGTAGCTCTCCAGCAGGTCCAGCGACGGGAACTTGTATTTCGGCAGGCCGTCAGGCGGATCCAGACGGTTGTCGATCGGCGTCAGGTCTTCGACCTGTTCGGCTTCCAGGCCGTTGTCCTCGACGATCTCGAAATTGCCTTCAGAAGCAGATCCTTCGGCTTCGCTCAGGATGACAGAACCGTCACTCGCCTGTCCTTTCCCGTCTTTCGCCGGCGCGGCTGTCGAATCCCCCTCGTCTGCCAGCAGTCCGTCGGGAATGCCTTCGGGGATGCCGGGAGATTCCGGGTCTTCGCCCGGAATGACAGAGGTGGAATCCGGGGTGACGGGGGTGGAATCCGGAATGGCGGCAGGCTTCTCTTTCTTCACCCCGATTGAGGCGAACCAGCGGTTGAAACGTTTGGAAGAAAAGAAGAGGAACGCGGCGATGAGGATGACGACGAAAAGCCCCGTGACGATGGGTCCGAAAAGATTTTCCGCCCAATCCACGACCGTGACGCCGCAGCGTCCGCCCAGCCCGCCGCCGAACAACAGGTCGAGTTCGGCGCGCTTGCCGGCGAAAGCGAGCGCGAGCGAGGAGAAGAAAGCCCCGAAGAGCGCGACGAGCGTCGTCTTCAGCAGCGAGTACGGCCAGCGGTGCGAGAGCAGTCGTACGGACACGGCTGTCAGGATGATGAGCAGCGAGAAACTGCCCAGGCCGAAGAGGTCGCAGACCAGCAGGTGCCCGGTCCGGAAACCGAGTTTGCCGGCGGCGTTGCCCACGGCGCGCCCGGCCTGCATGGCATCAGGATCGCCCAGCAGGCTCATGTCCTCCCGCCAGTGGAACAGATAGGAGAAGGTGGAAATGAAGATGAAGAGGGTCAGTGCGGCTACGCACAGACCTGCGATCCGCACGGCGGCGGCGCGCTCTTCTTCGTCCCAGGATCGCCAGATTCTCATTTCTTCTTAAAGGTCCGTTTGTAGTTGTTCTTGCGCTGACGGCTGCGCTGGCTGCCCGGCTGCCCCACGTTGATGCCCATGCCGGGACGCGAGAAGTTGGCGTCGCCGGAGATCTTGCTCAGGCTGATCTCCTCGGGGACCTTGAGACGGTAGTCGGAGAGTTTCTCGATGTCGGCGAAGATGGTCTCGTCGGAGACATTGTCCTTGTTCCAGATCAGGTATTGGGTGCGCATGTAGATGGCCAGCGAACGGATCATCTCGGTCTTGACCTCGCCGTCCGGCTGCTCGCAGAGCAGTTTGATGATGCTCTCGATGTTGCGGCCGTAGTGGAAGGCCTTGATCCTGGAACCTTTCATCGGGACGGGTACGGGGTCGGTGGTGAAAGTCTCCGCCACGGGGCTGGGGTAGGGAGAGTCCACGTCCAGGTCGAAGCCGGCGATCATGTAGAGGTGGTCCCAGAGCTTGTGCTCGAAGTTGTCCTGGCTGTGCACCTGCGGGTTCAGCAGTTCCATGACCTTGACCACGGCGCGCGCCTGTTCGGTACGCTTGTCCTTGTCGGGAATGGCCTTGAGCTGCTCCACCATCTTGAGTACGTTGCGTCCGTACTCGGGCATGGTGAGCTTCTCGCGGGAGGTGTTGTAGTCCAGGGTATGGGAGGTTTCGTTGGAATTCATAGCAGCATATGATTGACAATAGAATACAAAGATAATCATTTTTGCGGAAATCCCGACTCCTGCATCTGCGCGGCAAATCCGTCGGACATCCAGACGTCCCCGTCGGAGATGAGATAACCCTCCAGCTCCGGACGCGCTTCAATCAGGCTGCGGGCCGCCTCCGGTCCGATCACCATGCAGGCGGTCGCCAGCGCGTCGGCCTCGGCCGCGGTGGGCGCCACGACGGTGGCGCTGAGCAGGCCGTGCTCCACCGGGTAGCCGGTGCGGGGGTCGATCGTGTGGGCGAATTTCCTCCCGTCCTTGATGTAGAACTTGCGGTAGTTGCCGGAGGTCACGATGCCGCAGGCCTTCCCGGCGGACTGCCAGATGCCGCGCAGGTCCCGCCCGGGCGTATCGTTGCCGTCCACGGGATTGTCCACGCCGATCGTCCAGCCCTTCCCGGCGCGGTTGAGCCCCTCGCAGTAGATCTCGCCGATGTCCACGAGCATGTCATGCACCCCGATGGAATGCAGGTAGTCCGCCACGACGTCACAGCTGTAGCCTTGGGCGATGGCGTTGAAATTCAGTACTTTCTCCGCTTTGCATGCAGCCAGGGCCGCCCGGACGCGATCCGGGTCGGGCAGGCTGTCGGCGGTGAAGCCGAATCCCCAGATGTCGAAGAGCGGCCCGGCGGCCGGGTCGAAGGCCCCGCCGGTCTGCTCGCGGTAGCGTTCGGACAGGGAGCGCACTTCGCGGAAGAAACGGTCGGGGACGATCTCCTCGCCGGCGTTGTATTTCGTGAGCAGGGAGTTCCGGTTGTAGCCGGAGAGGCTG
Organism: uncultured Bacteroidales bacterium; assembly: GCA_905235775.1. GTDB lineage: Bacteria > Bacteroidota > Bacteroidia > Bacteroidales > UBA932 > Cryptobacteroides. Next base: position 4,031 of record CAJOMY010000119.1, read on the forward strand.
AAATCGATCGAATCCAGGATTGCGTCTATCGTCCGCCGGATCTCCCCGGAGGAGGTGGCGACGCCGGCCAGGTTGGCCTTGACCGTATAGACGCCGCCCTGGGCATAGCCCGAGAAAGTCGCGTAGGCGTCCCGGCGGCAGCCGGTCAGGACGCAGACGGACAGCAGGACGATAAAAATAGGCTTGTGTCTCATCGCTTCGGCAAAGTATTTGTACAAAGTTAGCTGTTTTTCGCGCATTTTTGCGCATATTTGCAAATTGTTAAACGAGACCCTATGAAGTTGCACAGAATCCTGCTCCCCGTCCTGTCCGCCGCCGTGGCGCTGACAGCGGGTTGCAAGAAGTCAAATCCGGAATCGAAAACGTTGGACGGCTACCTGGTCCTGTCCGTGCCGGCATATATGGAGGCCGGGGAAACCAAGAGCTTCCAAATCGACACGCTGATGAATCTCTCCTGCCCCGACGACGAGCCGATCGGCTATTACTTCAAGGACGGCACCACTTCCGAGTCCGACACGCTGGTGACCGCCGACGGCGTGATCCGCAAGCGTGACTACACGTTCACGGCGCCCGCCCAGGTCGGGTCCGCATCCCTCACCCTGGGCGCGTTCATGCCCGCTGGCTCGCTGTACTCCGCCGTGAGCGCGACGGTCTATACCACCGTGGTCTGCCGCGGCATCACCGGCGGCTCGATCACCGGATTCGACAAGACCGGCCCCAGGCCGTTCACGGATTGGCGTGACGGCCGGGAATATTATTACGACCTCATCGGCGACCTGTACTGGATGCGCCAGAATCTGGCGTGGGAAGAATCCGGCCGCGCGTATGACGGCTGCGAGGTGATGACGGACGTCTTCGGCCGCTACTACACCTGGGAGGAAGCGCAGTTTGCCTGCCCCTTCGGCTGGCGCCTTCCGACCGACGCCGAGTGGACGGCCCTGCAGGACGGTGCCGAGGCGGACAAAGACATCGCCGGCCTGGCCGGCCGGCTGATGGGCAACCTTTATTTCAACGGCGAACGGATGTGGGAATACTGGCGTGACGTGCAGATCACGGACGAGTTCCGCTTCTCCGCCATCCCCGTCGGTTATGCCGAGGTGGCCGGCGCCGGCGCCGAGTTCTCCGGCCTGTTCTCCTATGCCGCTTTCTGGACGGCCGATGAGTCTGACGGCCAGGGCATCTGCCGCTACATCTATCAGGACAAGGACATCGTCTTCCGCGGGCGCATGTCCAAGACGGATTTCGCCGCTTCCGTGCGCTGCGTCAGGGAATAGCCGCGACCGTCTCCAGGAATTGCACCAACCACTGGCCGAGCATGTCGGCCAGTTTTTTCATGCCTTCCGGACAGCGGGACCCCGCCGCCAGGACGGGCAGCGAGCAGCAGATGAATCCTTCCGCGAGCGGCATCGCGCCGAGATTCGTGAGCAGGAAGTATTTCGGAAACTGTCGGAAGCGGATCCACACCAGCGGGGCCGTGAACAACTGGCAGGAGAGGGCGAGCGCGACACCGCTCCAGATGCGCCGCAGGGGGGCGGGGCGGGGCCCTCGCGGGTACCAGGCGTCGAGCCCCGGGAAGACCAGCACGATGCCGAGCAT
>CAJOMY010000120.1 GCA_905235775.1 uncultured Bacteroidales bacterium
TGGGGAGGACGTCGCAGCCGGAGGCCTCCAGACCGTAGCCGAGGCGGGCGCCGTCGATAAACAGGGGGATCTCCCATTCCGTGCAGACGGCGTGCAGGTCCTCGAGCTCCTGCCGGGTGTAGATCGTCCCGAGCTCCGTCGGGAAGGAGATATAGACCATGCCGGGCTGCACCATGTGCTCGCGACTGAAGTCGCTCTGGTGCGCCTCCAGGACCCGGAGCACCTGCGCGGCGCTGATCTTGCCGTCGCGGGCCGGGAGCGAGAGCACCTTGTGCCCGCCGTGCTCCACGGCGCCGGTCTCGTGGACGTTGATGTGCGCGCTCCCGGCGCACAGTACGCCCTGGTGCGGGCGCAGCAGGGAGGCGATGACGGTGGCATTGGTCTGCGTCCCGCCGACGAGGAAATGTACCTCGGCGTCGGGACAGTCGAACACGAAGCGGATCCTGTCGGCCGCTTTCGCACAGTGGGGATCCTCGCCGTATCCCAGGGTCTGCTCCAGGTTCGTGTCCTGGAGCGCCTCGAGGATCTGCGGGCAGCATCCCTCCAGATAATCGCTTTCGAAGTGGAACATATACGCTACCAACGGTCGTAATGGACTGGCAATATAAGAAAAAAAACGATTGGGTATGCCCGTGACGGTAATTAATTGCGGCGGATACGAAAAAAGCCGCGATTCACATCGCGGCCTTTTCTCAATTCTAACCAAAATTATTAACCAATGAAAACTGTTCTTTTTTCTAAATTTGCAAGACCCGTGCCAAAGTGATAATACGGGGGTAGCCACGTGGTTACAAAGCCTTGTACTCGAAGCTTACCAGCTGTGCGTCGCCGGCGAGCAGGTAGGCGGGACGCAGGGCGAAGAAGCCCTGGTAGCGGTTGTGGTGCAGTTCCGAAACGTCGATGCCTTCCTCGACGGGCTCCCATTCCCCGCCGGCTGTCTTCTTCCAGATGCCGGCGATGTTGCGTTCGTTGCGGATGCGCAGGGTGCATTCCGTCCCCTCGCTGCCGACGCCGATGTTGGCCTTCTCATTATAGAAGAGGTAGAGTCCGGCATGGCTTCCTTCCGGCACGGAGAATTCCGCCGTGATCTCGTACGATGCGTCCACGGCGGTCATCATCCAGAGCGTGCCGTCCCCGAAGCCGGGCTGCCATTTCGACCAGAGCAGCGGGTTGGCGGTGTCGCGCAGGTAGGAATAATCGCCTTGCAGGCCGTCCCGGTCCCATTTCGCACCGTCCTTTTCCGCCAGGACGGGCCAGCCGTCCGCTGTCCACTCGACGCGCTCGATGAGGGTGCTCCGGCCGAGGGTGTGGAAGCCGTTGCGGTAGGCGTGATAGACGACGTACCAGTTGCCGTCGGCGTCGTCGATGAGGGTGCCGTGGCCCTTGGACCACCAGGCCTCGTCGCCGTTGTAGGTGTGTACCATCGGGTTGTGCGGGCTGTTCTCCCAGGGGCCGAGCGCGGACTTGCTGCGCGCCACGACGACCATGTGGCTCGTGACGGGGCCGGCGGTGCCGCCTTCCGCGCTCACGAGGTAGTACCAGGTCGCCGCGGCGGAAGAGTTTCGGCGATTCGAGCCACATCCCTTCGGTTTCCCATTCGGCGGGGTATTCCCAGCCGTCATAGACCTTCTTGGGCCGTCCCGCCGCGGCCAGGCCGTCCGGCGTCAGGGGCGTGACGAAACCGTTGTTGGTGTAGAGGTAGCGCTGTCCGTCCTCCGCCACGACGTGGCCCGGGTCGATGCCGCCCACGGCCAGTTTGACGGGTGCGCTCCAGGGCCCCTCCGGCCGGTCGGCCGTGACGACATAGTTCTCGCCGCTGCTGGTGGGGTAGTAGATGTAGAATTTGTCACCGACCTTGCACAGGTCGGGGGCGAAAATGGAATAGTCTCCGTCCTCCACGGCCCGGGCCACGGGTTCCCAGTGGACGAGGTCCGTGGAATGCCAGACCAGCAGGGCGGGGAAGTAGGTGAACGACGAGTGGGTGATGTAGAAATCATTTCCGTCCCGCAGAATGGACGGATCCGGGTAGTCGCCCGGGAAGATGCAGGTCTTGAGGGGCGTCGCTTTCGGCGCGCAGGCGCCGAGCAAGGCGGCCGCCAGCAGCAGGGAGAGGGGTCGAATGTTCATAATACTACAGATTTTCCGTAAAAATAAGGAAAATTGCATGAAAAAACGTATATTGCAGGGTAACACTAAATGAATATGCCATGAAGAAGACATTTTGGGAAAAAATCAGCGACATCTCCCACCTGCACAAGCGGGCGGCTTTCTCGGACCTGCCGGCTCAGGAGACGGTGGAATCGGTCTTCCAGTCGCTTGCCAAATCCCGTTATTCCTGCCGTGAATTCCGGGACACCCCGCTCACGGAGCAGCAGATAGGACACATCCTGGAGGCGGCCCGCCTGGCGCCCACCGCCGCCAACCGGCAGCCGGTGCACGTGTGGGTGGTCAAGAGTCCCGAGGCGCTCGGGAAGTTGAAGGGCGCCACGGACTATACTTATGGAGCTCCCGTGGTGTTCATGGTGGGAGCGAAGTCGGACGCCGCGTGGGTGCGCAAGTACGACGGCAAGAACGGCGCCGAGGTGGATGCCGCCATCGTCGGGACGCACATCATGCTGGAAGCCTCGGCCCTCGGCCTGGGCAACGTGTGGGTGGGCTCCTTCGACCCCGCCCGGATCAAGGCCGATTTCCCCGAGACCGAGGGCTATGAGATCGTCTGCCTCTTCCCCGTGGGCGTCGCCGCCGCCGGGGCCGGTCCCCTGCACGCCCGGCGGCAGTCGGTCGAGGAGTTCGCCTCGGAGATTTAATACAGAGATAGAATCCGTCCAATATGAAATTCCGTATTCTTTTCATCGGCTGTGCTGCAGCGCTTCTGACGGCCGCCTGCGCCCCCAAGAGCACCCCGATCGAACAGACCGAACCCAATCCGGAGAACGCCGCCATCGCGCAGCAGTTCCTGAAGAAGTGCAACACCTACTACCTGGCGACGGTCGAGGGCGACCAGCCGCGCGTGCGTCCCTTCGGCACCGCCGAGATCTTCGAAGGCAGGCTCTACATCCAGACCGGCAAGGTCAAGAACGTGTACAAGCAGCTGCTCGCCAACCCGAAGGCCGAGATCTGCGGCTTTGCCGGCGGGGAGTGGATCCGCATCCAGTGCGAGCTGATCCCCGACGAACGCATCGAGGCCAAGCAGGACATGCTGGACAAGAATCCGGGCCTGCAGGGCACGTACAAGGCCGATGACGACAACACGATCGTCCTGTACTGCCGCAATGCCACCGCCACCATTTCCTCCTTTACGGCTTCGCCGAAAGTCTTCCGCTTTTAGCGTACGCGAAGCCTGGACGGGCCCGTTCGGTGAAAGCAGTTCCAAATAGCTGCTTTTGCACCACGACAATAACACAAATACGAAACGAAATGAAGAAAATTCTCTTGATTGCCGCGCTGGCGCAGACGGGTTTCTCCGTTCTGGCCCAGCCGCAGCTGCGCAAGGATAACATCGATGAAGTCCTTGCCGCCATGACCCTTGAAGAAAAAGCCACCCTGCTGGTCGGCGGCGCCCGTGCCCAGATCGTGAACGGCGTCACATCCGGCGTGGCCGCCCAGGTGCCCGGCGCGGCCGGCAACACCCGGCCGATCGAGCGTCTCGGCATCCCGGGAACCGTCCTCGCAGACGGTCCTGCAGGCCTGCGCATCCAGCCCACCCGCCAGGGTGTCAGCCAGACCTTCTACTGCACCGGCTTCCCGGTGGGTACGCTGCTCGCCAGCTCCTGGGATACCGCGCTGGTGGAGCAGGTGACGACCGCCATGGGGGAGGAAGTGCATGAGTACGGCGTGGACGTGCTGCTCGCGCCGGGCATGAACATCCACCGCAACCCGCTCTGCGGCCGCAACTTCGAGTATTTCTCCGAGGACCCGCTCCTGTCGGGCAAGATGGCCGCCGCCTACGTCCGCGGCATCCAGAAGAACGATGTCGGCACCTCCGTCAAACACTATGCGGTCAACAACCAGGAGACCAACCGCAACGAGAACGACGCCCGCGTGAGCGAGCGCGCCCTGCGCGAGATCTATCTGAAGAATTTCGAGATCGCCGTCAAGGAGTCCGAGCCCTGGACCGTGATGTCCTCCTACAACCAGCTCAACGGTGAGTACACCCAGCAGAAGAAAGACCTGCTCACCACCATCCTGCGGGACGAATGGGGCTACAAGGGCATCGTGATGACCGACTGGGGCAGCAAGGCCGGCACCGTCAAGTCCGCCTGGTCCGGCAACGACCTCATGGAGCCGGGCAACCAGACCGAGATCGACCGCATCGTCGCGGGCGTCAAGGACGGCTCCCTCGCCATCGAAGACGTGGACCGCAACGTGCGCCGCATGCTCGAGTACATCGTCAGGACACCGTCTTTCGCGAAGTACAAGTATTCCAACAAGCCTGACCTGCAGGCCCATGCCCAGGTGGCCCGCCAGGCCGCCGGCGAGTCGATGGTGCTCCTGCGCAACGAGAACGCCACCCTCCCGCTGAAGGGCACCGAGAAAGTGGCGCTCTACGGTATCTCCGCCGTCGATTTCGTGGCCGGAGGCACCGGCTCCGGCGACGTCAACAAGGCCTATGTCGTCAATATGGTCGATGCGATGAAGGCTGCCGGCTTCACCCTGGACAAAGGGCTCGTCGACTATTACGACGCCTACATCGCCTACGACAAGGCGCAGGTTGCCCTGACTGGCACCACCTTCAGCTGGTTCAGCCGCCGCAAGCTCGCCGAGATCGCCGTCCCCGCCGCCGCCATCGAGAATGGGGCCCGGGCCAATGATCTGGCCGTCGTGGTCCTGGGCCGCAACGCCGGCGAAGGCGCCGACCGGCGCCAGGTCGACGACTTCGAGCTGACCACCGTCGAGCGCGAACTGCTCCGGGACGTGAGCACCGCCTATCACGCCGCCGGCAAGAAGGTCGTCGTCGTGCTGAACATCGGCGGCGTGATCGAGACCGCCTCCTGGAAGAACCTGGCGGACGCCATCATCCTGCCCTGGTCCCCGGGCCAGGAGGGCGCCAATGCCGTAGCCGACGTGCTCACCGGCAAGGTGAACCCTTCCGGCAAGCTCCCGATGAGTTTCCCGGTCAACTTTATGGACCACCCGTCCTCCGCCAACTTCCCCTATAATTATACGCAGAATACGAACCGGGGCTGGGGCGCCCGCCAGCCGGTCAAGGACGTGGACTACACCGCCTACGAAGAAGGTATCTATGTCGGCTACCGCTACTTCAACACCGCCGGGGTGGCCGTCTCCTATCCCTTCGGATTCGGTCTCAGCTACACCCGCTTCGCTTATGGCAAACCGGTCGTGAAGGCGACTGCAGACGGGTTCGAAGCCAGCATCACCGTGACCAACACCGGCTCCGTGGCCGGCAAGGAGGTGGTCGAGCTCTACGTGACCGCCCCCGAGGCCGGTCTCGCCAAGCCTGCGCGCGAACTCAAGGCCTTTGCCAAGACCCGCGAGCTGAAACCGGGCGAGAGCCAGACCGTGAAGATGGTCGTGGACAACTACTCCGTCGCCTCCTTCAACGAGGCCGCTTCCGCCTGGGAGGCTCCTGCCGGGACCTATCGCGTTCAGTTCGGCGCCAGTGTCGAGGACATCCGTGCCACGGCCGACTACAAACTCAGGAAGGCCCAGAGCTGGAAGGTGAACGACCTGTTCGAGCTGAACGTCCCGCTGAACGAAATCAGCGTGACGAGGAAATCCGCTTTGTAATCGGCACCGGCATGGCCGTTTTTTGCCGAAGAGGCTGACCGGGAAGGGCGGGCAGAACCGCTTCCGGCCAGCCTTTTCGCATGTATGTCCCCGGGGTATTTGCGATTCGCAAAGATAATTCCTATTTTTGTGAGATTGTAGTTGGTATTGCCTCATGGAAAATCTGGAAGAAATCAGGAAGCGGATCGATGAGGTGGACGCGCAGATCGCGCCGCTCTTTGAGCAGCGCATGGAGCTCGTCCGCGAGGTCACCGCATACAAGACCGCCCACGGGCTGGCCACGTGTGATCCGTCCCGGGAGGACACGATCCTGTGGCGCGGCGCCGAGCGGATCCAGGACCGCGATGTCCGGGAGTATTATGTCAGTTTCCAGAAGGAAGTTTTGTCGCTCTCGCGCGACTGGCAGCGCCGCCTGAGCAGCGGCCTGAAGGTCGCCTACAGCGGCGTGCCCGGGGCATTTGCCTACATCGCCGCCTCACGCCTGTATCCGGGCGCGCAGCTCGTCTCCTTCGATAACTTCGAGCTGGCCTACCGCGCCTGCGAGACGGGCGAATGCGACGTGGCGGTGCTGCCCTTCGAGAACAGCTTTGCCGGAGAGGTCTCGTCCGTGACGGACCTGATGTTCTCCGGTTCGCTCTATGTCAATCAGGTGCTGGAACTGGCAGCGGAGCAGAACCTGCTGGGCCTGCCCGGCGCCGACAAGTCGAAGATCCGCAAGGTGTACAGCCATCCCCAGGCCCTGGCCCAGTGTGCGGAGTATATCCAGCGCAACAAGCTGGTGACCCGGGAGATGTCCAACACCGCCGTCGCGGCGCAGCGTGTCTCCCAGAAGCAGGATCCCGCCTGCGCGGCCATCGGGACGGCCGAGGCGGCGGCGCTCTATGGACTGGAAGTCCTCGAGCCGCGCATCAACACCAGCCGCACCAACACGACGCGCTTCGCGTCCTTCTCACGGATGCTCCGCCTGGACCGCGAGAACAAGCGCAAGATGGACAAGCACTTCATCCTGATGTATGCCGTCAAGAACGAAGCCGGAGCCCTGGCGCAGACGCTGAACATCATCGGCGCCCACAATTTCAATATGTGCAACCTCCACAGCCGTCCCCTGAAGGAGCTGCTGTGGAACTATTATTTTTTCGTCGAGCTGGACGGAGACGTCGCCACGGAGGAGGGCAGCAGCCTGCTGCAGGAGCTTGCCCCGTTCTGCGACCGCCTCAAGCTCGTCGGCTCATTCTACACCCGATAGCGCATGAAGAATTCGATTGGAGAAAGCGTCATCCTGACGGTCTTCGGCGAGAGCCACGGACCGGCCGTCGGCGTCGTCCTGGACGGCCTGGCCCCGGGACTTCCTGTCGATGAGACCTATATCGCGGAGCAGTTGTCCCGTCGCCGGCCTG
>CAJOMY010000121.1 GCA_905235775.1 uncultured Bacteroidales bacterium
ATCCCCACGGAGACGGTCATCATGGCCCTTGGCACTTCGCCGAACCCGCTGATCGCCAAGACCACGAATGGACTGGAGCTGACCCGCCGCGGTTGTCTGGTGGCGGATGAAGCCGGCGCGACCACGCGCCCCGGCGTCTTTGCCGGCGGCGACGCCGTCACGGGCGCGGCCACGGTCATCCTCGCCATGGGCGCCGGCCGTACGGCAGCCCGGGCGATCGACGCTTACCTGAAGCAGAAATGACACAATTCCGGGGCCTGAACGGGCCCCGGCTTTATTTTAACCACATCATGATGAAACTTCAAAGCCTGTTGGCCCCCCTCGGAAGCTGGAAGTTCTGGAAGGAGCTTCTGGTCATGACCGCCGGCATGTTCATCGCAGCCGCGGCCGTGTATTATTTCCTCGTCCCCAGCAAGATCGTCGTCGGCAGCATCTCCGGTCTGTCCATCGTGGTCAGCGCCCTGTTCGAGCAGGCCGGCATCGCCATCAAGGTGTCCACCGTCGTGCTCATCATCAACGCCATCCTGCTGGTGCTGGCGTATTTCCTGATCGGCAAGGAGTTTGGCGTCAAGACCTGCTACACGGCCCTGATTCTGGGTCCGCTGATGGACCTCTGGGAAAAGATCTGCCCCTACGAGAACCTGATGGAGCCCGGTTCCGTCTCCGTGATGGGCGACCTGTGGTTCGACCTGGTCTGTTTCGTGCTGATCCTGAGCATGTCGCAGGCCATCATGTTCCGCATCAACGCGTCCACGGGAGGCCTGGACATCCTCGCGAAGATCGTCAACAAATACCTGCACTTCGACATCGGCCTGTCGGTGACGATTGCCGGGGTGGTCATCTGCTGCACGGCTTTCTTCGTGAATCCGTTCCGGCTTGTGATCATCGGTCTGATCGGCACCTGGATCAACGGCTTGATCGTGGATTATTTCATGGCGAGCCTGAGCCGTCGCAAGCGCGTCTGCATCATCTCCGACCAACACGAAGTCATCCGCAGCTACATCGTCGATAAAATCATGCGCGGCTGCAGCCTGTACGAAGTGAAAGGCGGCTACAAGGGAGACAAACGGGTGGAGGTGCAGGCGCTGCTGACCAAGGACGAGTTCGCCGACCTGATGAACTTCATCCGGGACAACGAGATTTCGGCCTTCATCACCGCCGGCAACGTCAGCGAAGTCTATGGCCTGTGGTCCGACCACAAGCGCCACCGCGCTTAGGCCCTCCCACTATATGTCGCAAAATTAAAAACGATATTCCGGGAAAATCCGTATATTTGCAGCCTGTTCCGGTCTCCGGAATTGTCTGGTCCCTTAACTCAGTTGGATAGAGTAACGGTCTTCTAAACCGTAAGTCGAGAGTTCGAATCTCTCAGGGACTACTGTTCGTGGCGTGCAGGGAATCCGGGAATACCCCATTGGATTATACCAGCTTGATGCCGGCTTCGCGGCAGCGGGCGACCATCTCGTCGGGCCAGATGCTGCTCTGGATCTCGCCGATGTGCGCCTTGCGCAGCAGGTACATGCACAGGCGGCTCTGGCCGATGCCGCCGCCGATGGTGCAGGGGAGTTTGCCTTCGAGCAGGCTCTTATGGAAGGGGAGTTCCGCCTTCCAGGTTTCACCTTTGATCTCCAGCTGGCGGCGAAGCGCCTCCTCATCCACGCGGATGCCCATGCTGGACAGTTCGAAGGGGCGCTGGAGGATGTCGTTCCAGACGAGGATGTCGCCGTTCAGGCCCTTGAAGCCCTCTTCGTTGGGGCTGCTCCAGTCGTCATAGTCGGCGGCGCGGCCGTCATGTGGCTGCCCGTCTGACAGGACTCCGCCGATGCCGATGATGAAAACGGCTCCCCAGCGGCGCACGATTTCATTTTCCCGTTCTTTCGGGTTCAGGCCCGGATAGAGCTGCACCAGCTCTTCGGCGTGTACGAAATGGATTTCGTCCGGAAGGGCGGGCGTGATCTGCGGGAACTCCACGAAGAGTTTGTTCTCCGTGACCTTGATGGCCTCGTAGATGCGGCGGACGGTCTGTTTGAGGAATCCCAGGTGCCGGTCTTCCCGGCGGATGACCTTCTCCCAGTCCCACTGGTCCACGTAGACGGAGTGGAGGTTGTCCAACTCCTCGTCGGGGCGCAGGGCGTTCATGTCGGTGTAGATGCCGCGTCCGGGCTTGATGTCCATCTGCGCCAGTTTGGCGCGTTTCCATTTGGCGAGGGAGTGTACGACCTCGGCCTGCCGCTCCGCCATGTCCTTGATCGGGAAGCGGACGGGACGTTCCACGCCGTTGAGTTCGTCGTTGAGGCCGGTCCCGGAGAACACGACCATCGGGGCGGTCACGCGCAACAGGGCCAGCTGGGCTGACAGATTGTTCTGGAACATGTCCTTTACGGCCTTGATGGCCTTCTCCGTGTTCTCCGCTCCGTTGAGCAGATCCACGTACCTTTCGGGGAGGATCAATTGCATGGCTGGTAATACACTAACTTCTTGACTGCAAAGATAGTGATTATTTTTTCCCCTGCAAGGTCAGGTGGACGTAGGAAATCACGCCCACGATGATGATCAGGATGGCGTGGGCTTCGTGCCCGAGGGTGGCCAGCAGGATGCCGGTCTCCCAGGTGGTGCCATAGAGGCTCTGTGCCGACAGGGCCACGAGGTAGTGGTAGGCGCCGATGCCGCCCGGTACGGGGATGACAGAGGCGATGTTGCCCACGGCGGACAGGAAGAGGGCGTCCGTGAGGGTCAGCGCATCCAGCATCGGAAGGGCGCGGATCGTACACCACATCATGGCCACATACATCGCCCAGATGCCGAACGTGCTGAGCAGGAAGGGCCATTTGTGTTCCATCTTCGCAATACTGGCGAAGCCGGCGCCGAGCCCTTTCAGCGTGTCCGCAATGCGGCTGAAAAGGCGCACGCGCCCGCGGAAACGGAAGACCGCCCGGAAGAAGCCGGCCAGCAGCAACGCCACGCCGATGAGGATCCAGCCCAGCGATCCGCCCAGGCGAGCCGTCATCGGCGACCAGACGTTTTCGACGAAGAAGGGCCCGAAACTGCTCCATTTGGAGCTCAGCGCAATGACGAGCAGGACCGTGACGGCGACCACGTCGGAGAGTCGTTCACAGGCGATGGTGCCGAGGGTCTTGTCGTAGCTCATCCGCTTGGAACTGACATAGCCGCAGCGGATGAATTCACCCGCTCCGGGCAGCACCACATTGATGAGATTCCCCACGTTGATGGCGTCCCAGACGTGCAGGCTGCAGAGTCCGGGGTCGAGCGGGCGCATGAGCGCAATCCAGCGCTCCTCGCGGCAAACGAGTGCCAGCAGGGCCGCGACGAAATAGGCGACCACCCAGAACCAGCGGGTCTGTCGCAGTCCCTCCAGGAAAGCCTGCCAGTCAACCCCCCGGAAAGCGAACCAGACCAGCACGACGGCCAACAGGCCTGACAGGGTGTACTTGATGATATTTGTGGCTTTCTTGTTCATGGGCCGCAAATTTACAATTAATTATTGTTATTTTTGCCAAATATGAAATCGATTCTTGGAATTGGCAATGCCCTGACGGACATCCTGGCCGTCCTGCCGGACGATTCGCTGCTCTCAGCCTTTCATCTCCCGAAGGGCAGCATGCAGCACGTGGACGTGGAGACCGGAGACGGGATCTGGCAGGCACTCAAGCCCCTGGGAGTGAAGTATGTGGCCGGCGGTTCGGCCGCCAACACGATCTCCTGCACCGCTGTTTTCGGGATGCCTTCCGGCTTCATCGGCAAGATCGGCAACGACGAGCTCGGCCTGCTCTTCAAGAGCGACCAGGAGCAGTATGGCGTGAAAACGCACCTGCTCACGAGCGGGCAGCATGCGAGCGGCCGGTCGATGGTGTTCGTCAGCGGCGGCAACGCTGAGCGGACGTTTGCCGTGTATCTCGGCGCGGCGCTCGACCTGGTGCCGGAAGATCTGCAGCCGGAATGGTTCGAGGGCTATGACTATTTCCATATTGAGGGCTATCTGGTGCAGAATCAGGATCTGGTCCGCCGGGCCGTCGAGCTGGCCCGCGCGGCGGGGTGCATCATCTCGCTGGACCTGGCGTCATACAATGTCGTGGAGTCCAATCTGGCTTTCCTTCACGATATTGTGGAGAAATATGTCGATATCGTCTTTGCCAACGAGTTCGAATCGCGCGCCTTCACCGGCCTCTCCGATCCGCGCGCCGCGCTGGACGAACTCGCCCGGATCAGCGCCACGGCGATCGTGAAGGTGGGCAAGGCCGGCAGTTGGCTCAAGCGGGGAGACGAAGTGCAGTTCGTCGGGCCCTGGCCTGCGGACCCCGTGGACGCCACGGGCGCCGGGGACACCTACGCCGCCGGCTTCCTGTACGGCGACGCGCAGGGCCTGCCGCTCAAGGTCTGCGGCGAGATCGGCTCCTGCATCGCCGCCAAGGTCGTGGAGGTGGTGGGCACCAAGATCGACATCCCCCGCTGGCGTGTGGCCAAGCGGGAAATCCGCGAACTTGTCAATGCAAATCAGGCATGAAGAACCCCCTGCTGGCCATCTGCCGTCAACTGGCGCTTTCCCGGAACCGGAGCACGCTCCCGACCGGGTTGTTGCCCCTGTCGCAGGTGCACGGCGCCGTGGTGTATGTGGATGCTCTGGCTGCGGATGAGGATCCGGTGAACGTATGCCGGGCCATCCGACAGTTTTTCGACCATCAGGGCATCCCGGTGTTGATCCTTTGTCCGGAGAAGAGCGATTTCAATCTGCTGGGGTATCTCCGGAAGCGGTCGCGCGGCTCGCGCGAGTCCCTGCAGGAGGAATTGTTCATCTCGCTAGCCGGCTCACCGGAATGTTTTGCGGCGGAGTACGAAGCCCGCTGCAGTACGGCCCGTTTCAAGGTGGGGCGTTTCAAGCTGACGGGCGATGTGTTCGACCTGGTCGTGGACACGCCGGAAAGCGGCGAGGCCACGCAGGAGGCGGTTTTTGCCGCCATCAAAGATTATCTGGGCAAGATCCGATGAGAAAATATATTATCGTATTCCTGATCTCGATGGTCCCGCTGATCGAACTCCGCGGCGCCATTCCCTATGCCGTAGGTTTCGACCTGCCGCTGGTCCCGTCGCTGATCGTGGCGCTGGTCGGCAACATGGTCCCCGTGCCGCTGATTTTCCTCTTCGCCCGCAAAATCCTGGCGTGGGGCAAGGACAAGAAATACATCGGGCGTTTCTTCACCTGGTGCCTGGAGAAGGGCGAGAAGGGCGGTCGCAAGCTGGAGGCCAAGGCCGGCGCGGGCCTCTACCTGGCCCTGCTGCTCTTTGTCGGTATCCCGCTGCCCGGGACGGGTGCCTGGACAGGGACCCTGGCCGCCAGCATCCTGGACATGGACTTCAAGAAGAGTATGCTCTACATCTTCCTCGGCCTGCTGCTCGCCGCGGGCATCATGCTGCTCGCCAGCCTCGGTGTCTTCGGGGCCATCGATCTGGTGAAATAACGTCCTTTACCCGGCAGACGCTCGCAGGAGCGGAGCGACGCAGGGGGTCTGGGGGGAACGCCACCCAGTCATAGGGTTTACCCGGCAGACGCTCGCAGG
>CAJOMY010000122.1 GCA_905235775.1 uncultured Bacteroidales bacterium
CGGACCGCAACGGCCAGGAGAAATATACCACCGAGATCAATGTCGACACCCTGCAGCTCCTGGGTCGCCGCGACAGCGACGGCGGCTATCCCGCCGACCAGCAGGGTGGCGGCTACCAGCGCCAGGGCGGCTACCAGCAGCCCGCCCCCGCCCAGCCGCAGCAGCCCGCCTATCAGCAGCCGGCCTACCAGCAGCCCGCCCCGCAGGCCGCCCCGGCAGCTCCCGCCGCTCCGGCCGTCGACGAAGGCCCGACCGACGACCTCCCGTTCTAATATTCACCCGTCATCCCGGGCCCGGCCCGGGATCCGCATCAATCAAGAACTATGGCAGACAAGTTCCAAAAGACGCTGCGCGACTCCGCCGCCATGCGATGGACAGCCCTGTTGCTCCTCGCCCTGGCGATGTTCTGCGCCTATATTTTCATGGATATCCTCTCCCCGATCAAGGACTTGATGGAGTCCACGCGGGGGTGGGATTCCAAGGCGTTCGGCACGATGGAGGGCTCCGAGACCTTCCTCAACGTGTTCGTGTTCTTCCTGATCTTCGCCGGAATCATCCTCGACAAGATGGGCGTCCGCTTCACCGCCGTGCTTTCCGGAGCCGTGATGCTGGCGGGCGGCCTGATCAAGTACTACGCCATCAGCGAGCCTTTCATGGGCTCCGGCCTGGAAACCTGGTTCACCACCCACCTCAACTGGCACACCGGAATCGGTTTCATCGACGACGTCCTTCCGTTCTACCAGGGCATGCCCGCCTCCGCCAAGTTCGCCGCCATCGGCTTCATGATCTTCGGCTGCGGCTGCGAGATGGCCGGCATTACGGTGAGCCGCGGCATCGTCAAGTGGTTCAAGGGCCGGGAAACGGCCCTGGCCATGGGCTCCGAGATGGCCCTGGCGCGCCTGGGGGTTGCGACCTGCATGATTTTCTCGCCCTTCTTCGCCAAGCTGGGCGGCCAGGTCAATGTCAGCCGCTCCGTCGCCTTCGGCGTCGTTCTGCTCTGCATCGCCCTGATAATGTTCATCACCTATTTCTTCATGGACCGCAAGCTTGACAGCCAGACCGGCGAGGCCGAAGAGAAAGACGACCCGTTCCGGATCAAGGACATCGGCAAGATTCTCTCCAGCCTGGGATTCTGGCTTGTCGCCCTGCTGTGCGTACTGTACTACTCCGCGATCTTCCCGTTCCAGAAGTATGCCGTCAACATGCTCCAGTGCAACCTGACCCTGACGGAGCCGGCCGCCGGTTCGTTCTGGGCCGGCGAGGCCGTCACCATCATCCAGTACGTCATCATGCTGGTCGTGGCCGCCTGCTCCTTCTCCAGCAACTTCATCAAGGGCAACAAGGGCTTGAAATACGGCCTGATGGCCACGGCAATCGTGGCGCTCGCTGTTTACTGCGTCATGGGCTTCAAGCGCGGCACCGCCGAGACCATCTTCGCGGTCTTCCCGCTGCTGGCCGTCGCCATTACCCCGATTCTCGGCAACTACGTGGACCACAAGGGCAAAGCCGCCTCGATGCTGCTCATCGGCTCGATCCTGCTGGTTTTCTGCCACCTCACCTTCGCCTTCATCCTGCCGCTGTTCAAGGGCAGCGCCGTCGGCGGGGCGATCGTCGCCTATGTCACGATCCTCGTCCTGGGGGCCAGTTTCTCCCTGGTGCCCGCCGCCCTGTGGCCGTCCGTGCCCAAGCTGGTGGATGAGAAGATCATCGGCTCCGCCTATGCCCTGATTTTCTGGATCCAGAACATCGGCCTGTGGCTGTTCCCGATCCTGATCGGCAATGTGCTGACCGGCACCAATGCTCCCGGCACGCCGCCCGACCAGCTCAACTACACCTGGGCGCTGGTGATGCTGGCCGGCCTGGGCGTCGCCGCCGTGCTGATCGGGCTTTATCTCAAGGTCGTGGATGCGAAGAAGCACCTCGGCCTGGAAGAACCCAGCATCCGGTAAATGAAGCGGCCGGCCCTGAGAAAATCCGCCTGCTGGATCGCCCTGGCGTGTCTGGTGGTACCGATGTTCGCATCGTACTTCTTCGACGACATGTTCTCGACGATCTCCTACCTCTTCGAGGATCCCGCACGCACGCAGCTGGGCTGGGATGCGGCCGGCTATGGCCTCTACACCAGCGGCTACTCCGTGCTGTGCGTCTTCGGCGGACTGGTCGTCTGCGGCATCCTGCTGGACAAGTGGGGCGTGCGGATCACCGGCTCCATCTTCGTGGGCATGATGGTCGCCGGTGCGGCCACCGTGCTCTATGCCATCACGGCCGGATTTGCGCCGGAGCGCTCGTTGCGTCTTGCCTACGTGGGCTGCATGTTCTTCGGGCTGGGCAGCGAAATCGCCGGCACGGCGGTCACGCGCTCGATTGCGAAATGGTTCCGACAGGGCCCCATGGCCCTCGCCATGGGCCTGCAGCTCGCCATCGCGCGCCTCGGCACCGCCCTGGCCCTGGTGCTCTCGCCCCGCCTCGTGGTCGAGAACGCCGGCCACGTGTACAGCCTCGCGGAGACCGCCCGGCCGGCCGTGTTCGGCCTGGGCCTGATGGCCGCCGGGCTCATCCTCTGGGCGGTCTTCGTGGCGATGGACGCGCGGTTTGACAATGCCGCCGCAAGGTCTTCGCACAGTTCTGTCTCTCCCGGGGATCGCAGTTCGGAGGCAAAGCCGACAGAGGACGTTTTCAGGATGCACGACGCAGTCGGCATCCTGAGAAACGGCAACTTCTGGCTGGTCAGCCTCCTCTGCGTGCTGTTCTACAGCAGCATCATCGCATTCAAGAAGTTCGCCGGCGCCATCCTGATCCCGCGCTTCGACATTCCGGCGGAGACCGCCGGCTGGATGGTGTCGATGCTGCCCTTCGCGACGGTCGTCTTCGCCCCGCTGTTCGGCCTGCTCGTGGACCGCTTCGGCCGGGGCACGCGCTGGATGGTGCTGGGATCGGTCCTGGCGCTCGCCGCGCACCTGCTGCTGACCTTCGCCCCGCAGGGCGTCCCCTTCTTCGGCTACCTGGCGATGGTCCTGCTCGGTTTCGGCTATTCCCTGGTGCCCGCCGCCCTGTGGCCGTCCGTACCGAAAATCGTCCCCGACAAGGTACTCGGCACGACCTTCGCGCTCGTGTACTGGGTGCAGAACCTCGGCCTGCTTGCCTTCAAGATGCTGGCGGGCGGCATCCTGGGGCGCACCGGCAGCGGCAGCGACGCCGCCCGCGAGGGGGCCTTCTCCGTGGAGCTGATGTTCACTTTCCTGTGCGTCGCGGCCGTCGCCGTGGCGCTCCTGTTCGCCCGCTCGGCGCGGCGGCATCCCGAACTGGCGCTTGACGCGCCCAACAAGTTTTGACACATGTACGAACTCCTGGATCAGATCAACAGCCCGGCCGACATCAAGGGCTTCGACATCGAGCAGTTGCGCAAACTGTGCGCGGAGCTGCGGCAATATATCCTGGAAGTCTGTTCCAGCAATCCCGGCCACCTGGCTTCGAGCCTGGGCGCGGTGGAACTCATCGTGGGCGTACACTATGTGTATGACACGCCGGACGACAAGCTGGTCTTCGACGTGGGCCATCAGGCTTATGCCCACAAGATCCTGACCGGACGCCGCGAGGCTTTCCGGCACATGCGGATGCAGGACGGCATCAGCGGCTTTCCCTCCCGCAGCGAGAGCCCGTACGATCCGTTCGGCGTAGGGCACTCCTCCACATCCATTTCCGCCGCCCTCGGTCTGGCCGAGGCGGCACGCATGCAGGGACGCCACGACAAAGTCATCGCCCTGATCGGCGACGGCGCCATGACCGGCGGCCTCTCCTTCGAAGGGCTCAACAACGCCGGCGAGAGCCGCTCCGACCTGCTCGTCATCCTCAACGACAACAACCAGTCCATCGAGGGCAACACGGGCGCCCTCCACCGCTACCTGCTGGACATCACCACCAGCAATTCCTACAACCGCTTCAAGAACCGGGTCTGGAACTTCCTGGGGGAGAACGCCTTCCGCCGCTTCATCCAGCGCTGGGTCCGCGCCCTCAAATCCTGGTTCGTAGGAAAGCCAGGCGGCGCCCTGTTCGAGTCGCTCGGCTTCCGCTATTTCGGGCCGATCGACGGCAACGACATCGCGGAGGTGGTGCGCACGCTGCGCAAGCTCAAGGGCCTGTCCGGCCCGCGCCTGCTACACTGCTTCACCATCAAGGGGAAGGGCTATCCCGCCGCCGAGGCGGACCCCGTGACCTGGCACGCCCCCGGACGCTTCAACCCCGAAACGGGAGAACGGATCCACGCCCCGCATCCGCACGACCGCTACCAGGACGTCTTCGGGGCGGTGCTCTGTGAGCTGGCAGAGGCCGACCGCGCCTGGCTGCGGGAGGCCATGCCGTCTTCGGCTATGAGCCGCCTTGCCATCTCGACGTCGAAGACGTACTTCTTGCCGACATGCGATATTACGGCCTGCTTGATGGTGCCCTTCTTCATGAGGTAGTAGACGGTGGTGGAACAGCAGCCGAGCTCGCTTGCGAGTTCCTGGATGCCGTATGCGAAGCGGACTGGCTGGCTTGGTTGGGTATGCGATTCCCGGAGCTCGCCCATCAGGAGCAGGAGATCCTTTCCGGTCATCTGCATGAGCAGCTTCCCCAGGATGCTGCCGTCCTCAGTAGATGTTGTTTGCATAGATTTTAAGGAATTAATCAGTAGTTATTATTTGTATTACATTGCTAACGTAAGCAATACTGACCGCAAAGTAAACGGAAAAATTCGATATATGCAAACAAAACCAAGAAAATTTTCAAAAAAGTGATTGTGGCCGAAAGAAGACCAGGAAAGAAAAGTGGAACAGATGCAGGGAGTCGCTGAAATAAAAAACCCGTCCTTGGTACAGGGCGGGCTATGGTGGGGAGAGTACATTGTCGTCGGACTGATAGAGACAAGGGGTAGGTCTTCCTACACACTGCCTAGGGGAACAGGCTGCTTGTTCTTAAAACAGATGACGTGACCAAAATCGGAAGGCATCATTGTGCCGTTGCAGCGCATTACTATTTTTATCAAAAACCAAAGAAGATTTTTTTCTTTAAGGGGAATTTCGTAACTTTGAATGCATGTAAATGCAAATAGAGTTATTTGAAATGCTGAAAGTAGAATTGGGGTAGTTTTGGGGTAGTATTATACAAAAACGGCCTTCCAGATGCTTGGAAGACCGTTTTGGGTGGAGATAAAGAGATTCGAACTCTTGACCCCCTGCTTGCAAAGCAGGTGCTCTACCAACTGAGCTATACCCCCGAAATTTACCTATGGTAGTAGTCCCTGGCAGAGTTGAACTGCCGACCTCCACATTATCAGTGTGGCGCTCTAACCAACTGAGCTAAGAGACTATGTAGAAAAGATAAGTACAAAAAACATATGGTCTCAAGCGTCCAGCGTCAAGGCACGCTCCAAAAAGGAGGTGTTCCAGCCACACCTTCCGGTACGGCTACCTTGTTACGACTTAGCCCCAATCACCGGTTTCGCCCTAGGCC
>CAJOMY010000123.1 GCA_905235775.1 uncultured Bacteroidales bacterium
TCTGCGAGGACGAGCAGGAGCTGGAGACCGTCGCCCTCAAGGCCTTCTCCTTCTCGCCGCAGGTGCTGGTGGAGAAGTCCCTGCGCGGCTGGAAAGAGATCGAGTACGAGGTGGTGCGCGACCGATACGACAACTGCATTACGGTCTGTAATATGGAGAATTTCGACCCGCTGGGCATCCACACTGGCGAGAGCATCGTCGTTGCCCCCTCGCAAACGCTCACCAACGACGAATACCACTTCCTGCGCAAGATCTCCATCGACATCGTCAGGCACGTGGGCATCATCGGCGAGTGCAACGTCCAGTATGCTTTCAGTCCGGACGGCGAGGACTACCGCGTCATCGAGGTCAATGCGCGCCTGAGCCGTTCCTCCGCCCTCGCCTCCAAGGCCACGGGCTATCCCCTCGCCTTCATCGCCGCCAAGCTCGGCCTGGGCTACGGGCTGTTCGAGCTCAAGAACTCCGTCACCAAGACGACCCCGGCCTTCTTCGAGCCGGCCCTCGACTATGTGGTTTGCAAGATTCCCCGCTGGGACCTCGCCAAATTCAAGGGCGTATCCCGGGAGATCGGTTCCAGCATGAAGAGCGTCGGCGAGGTGATGGCCATCGGGCGCAGCTTTGAAGAGGCCATCCAGAAGGGCCTGAGGATGATCGGCCAGGGCGCCAACGGCTTCGTGTGTAACAAGCCCTACCGGCGCGAGGATCTGGACGATGCGCTGCGCACCCCCACCGACACGCGCATCTTCGCCATCGCCGCCGCCTTCGAGGCCGGCTACAGCGCCGAGCGCATCCACGAGCTCACCAAGATCGACCGCTGGTTCCTCGACAAACTGGACAACATCGAGCAGACCTACCGCGAACTGGAGGCATGCAAGAGCCTCAGGGACATCAGTTTAGACCTGCTCCGCAAGGCCAAGTGCCAGGGCTTCTCGGACATCCAGATCGCCCGCGTGATCGGCACCCCCGAGGCCAAGGTCCGCGAACTGCGCGCCTTCCTCGGCCTGCGGCCCCACGTCAAGCAAATCGACACGCTGGCAGCGGAATTCCCTTCCAGCACCAACTACCTCTACCTGACCTACAACGGAGAAACGGACGACGTCAGCTTCGACGACGGCTCCAACACCGTGATCGTCCTCGGCTCGGGGGCCTACCGCATCGGCAGCAGCGTGGAGTTCGACTGGTGCGGTGTGAACGCCTTGAACACCCTGCGCAAGAGCGGCTACAAAGGCATCATGATCAACTACAACCCCGAGACCGTCTCTACCGACTACGACGTCTGCGACAGGCTCTACTTCGACGAACTGAGCTTCGAGACCGTGATGGAGATCTGCGGGCTGGAGAAGCCGTACGGCGTGATCGTCAGTGTGGGCGGCCAGATTCCTAACAACCTCGCCGTGCCCCTGATGCGCGCTGGGGTCCACATTCTGGGCACCACGGCGCACGACATCGACCGCGCGGAGGACCGCAACAAATTCTCCCAGATTGTGGACAAGCTCGGCATCGACCAGCCGCGCTGGAGCGAACTGACGACGATGGAGGATGTGGACAAGTTCGTCGATGAAGTCGGCTTCCCGGTGCTTGTCCGCCCGTCCTACGTCCTGTCCGGCGCCGCGATGAACGTCTGCTACGGCAAGGAGGACCTCCGCATTTTCCTCGACATGGCCGTCGAAGTCTCCGAGGAGCATCCGGTGGTCATCAGTTCTTTCATGCAGCGCTGCAAGGAGTTGGAATGCGACGCCGTGGCCGACGGCGGCAAGGTGCTCGCCTACGCAATCTCCGAACACATCGAGTTCGCGGGCGTGCACTCCGGCGACGCCACCATCCAGTTCCCGCCGCAGAAGATTTATGGCATCACGGCGGCCAAGATCCGCAAGACCGCCGCGGCCATCGCCGCCGAGCTGCATATCACCGGTCCGTTCAACATCCAGTTCCTCGCCACCGACAACTACATCAAGGTCATCGAGTGCAACCTCCGCGCTTCCCGCAGCTTCCCGTTCGTGTCCAAGGTCTTGAAGGTCAATCTCATCGACCTGGCCACGCGCTGTATGCTCGGCCAGCGTCCGGAGAAGATCGACATCGATCCCTTCGAGCTGGACTACGTCGGCATCAAGTGCTCGCAGTTCTCCTTTGCCCGTCTGGGCAAGGCGGACCCGGTGCTGGGTGTGGACATGGCATCCACCGGCGAGGTGGGCTGCATAGGCGACAACATCAACGAAGCGCTGCTCAAGTCGATGCTCTCTGTCGGTCACCGCATTCCCGAGAAGGCCATCCTCATCTCCTCCGGCAACCCGATCCAGAAGGCCGACATCCTGCGTGCATGCATGCTCCTGGCGGAAAAGGACTACACCATCTACGCCACCGGCGGCACCTGCAAGTATCTCAACGAGAACGGTGTTCCGGCCCTGCGGGCCCTTTGGCCGAACGAGCGGGAGGAAGGCGCCCGCTCCGCCCTCGACCTGATCCGCAAACATGAAGTGGAACTTGTGATCAACATCCCCAAGAACTTCACGCACAGCGAGCTCAGCAACGGGTATCAGATGCGCCGCGCGGCCATTGACTTCAATGTGCCGCTGATCACCAACAGCCGCCTGGCGACCGCCTACATCCGGGCTTTCTGTTCCGTCCCGCAGGATTCGATCAGCATCAAGAGTTGGGATGAGTACTAGCAGACTGCCCTGGCATCTGCTTGCGTTCGCCGTCGTCGCCGTCTGGGGCGTGACTTTCGTGAGCACCAAGGTATTGATTTCGGCCGGACTGCATCCGGCCGGAATCTTTCTGATCCGTTTCTCGCTCGCCTACGCGGGCATCTGGGTTCTGGCGCTCCTTTCCCGTCATCCCCGACCTGACCGGGGATCTCCCGCCCGCCTCTGGAGCCACTACCGGCGGGACGAGCTGATGTTCGCCTTCCTGGGCTTGATCGGCGGGTCGTTCTATTTCCTGACAGAGAATACCGCGCTCGCCCACACGCAGGCCAGCAACACCTCCTTCCTGGTGTGCAGCTCGCCGCTGTGGACCATTCTTTTCAGCCTCATCTACCGGCGCGTGCGTCATGACCGTTTCGCGGACGCAATGGAGCGCGTCGATTCTGGCTGGCTGCTCGCGCTGGGCACGCTGCTGGCCCTGGGCGGCATGGCGCTGATGCTCTTTGACGGACAGCGGGTGCAGGTGTCCCTGCGCGGCGACCTGCTGGCCATTGGAGCCGCGCTCTGCTGGGCGCTGTACAGCCTGTTCATCGGTCGGATGACGGACGAATACGGCCCCCTTTTCGCGACGCGCAAGGTTTTCTTCTACGGTCTGCTGGGGATACTCCCCTTCCTGCCTTACGGCGAATTTGCCCAGCCCGCTGTCTTCTGCCGGCCGGAAGTCTGGGGCAATCTGCTCTTCCTGGGC
The DNA here is from genome assembly GCA_905235775.1 of uncultured Bacteroidales bacterium. Taxonomy (GTDB): domain Bacteria; phylum Bacteroidota; class Bacteroidia; order Bacteroidales; family UBA932; genus Cryptobacteroides. The sequence goes on from CAJOMY010000123.1 coordinate 3,391, forward strand.
TTGTGCGCCTCTCTGGCATGCTTCGTGGCCTGGAACGAGGTTACTGCCAGACTCGGCAACATCTCCGCGGTCAATTACGTGTATCTCAATCCGGTTTTCACGCTGATCTCCGCGACGATCATCCTGGGCGAACATCTCACTCCCACCGCCGCAATAGGCTCCGCGATGATTCTGGGCGGCGTCATCCTCGCCTCCCAGCGGGGCCGTCCAGCCCGCAACTGACCTCTCTGACCTCCCTGATGGATAATGACTGTTTTTTCCGCCCGGCAAACGTGAAAAAGATTTGGTGAATTCGCAAACTGTTCCTATATTTGCAATCCCGAAACGCAACTGGTGCTGTAGCTCAGATGGTAGAGCAAAGGACTGAAAATCCTTGTGTCGGCAGTTCGATTCTTCCCAGCACCACAGTAACCCGCTGATTTTCAGCGGGTTTTTATTTTTATTCACACTTTTGTTCACACTTTTTGGTTTTTATACCCCTTTTGACAGCATTATACTCTGTGCTACTAAATATGGCGTAGAATGCGCTGAAACGGGTTTTTTGAGTGGAAACTCCACTACACTATTCCGCTGATTCGAGCCGGTTGTGCCGCTCATTGTGTTTGCTCAAAGTGTGAACAAAAAACGGCCAGAAGTGTGAACAGAAATGGTTATCTGCTTGATTTTTCGTAAATTCGCATATAATTACTTGACCTGCTGAAAACTATGCCGCGATTTACGCCATCCGTACTGATTTCTGATTGTTGGGGCTCTATGGGAGACCTCACCTTCTATCATGTGGACGGGCGCTGCTACTACAAGAACAAATCGCGATGCTCGTTCCCTGGCACTGCGGCTCAGCAGAGTTCGCTTGCTGTCCATCGCAGGGCGCTTGCCGCTTGGCGCGAAATCCCCCACGAGACGCAGAAGATCTGGAATTCGTTGGCAGAACCTGTTATCTCACACAAGCCGCCCTTTGATGGGACCGCGCACATTTCCGGCCAGAATCTCTTTGTTTCGGCCTATCACGGCTTCTTTACACTCGGGATGGAGCAAGTCCCTACCCCGAAGGTTTACGAGGCATTTCCGCCCGTTTCTGTTGATTTTTCTGATGTGTCGCTCGCCGATGCGACCTCGCTCCGGCTCCGCTTCAAGACTTTCTTCCCAGAAGGCATCGATGCCAGCCGTTACCAGATTCTGATGAAGATTCAGCTTGCTAAGCCCGGATATGGAAGGAAGCCGGGACTGATGCGTAACTTTCTGGCGGAGGCTCCCTGCTCCAGCGGTGAAGGGACTGCCAGTTTCCTGATAGATGATTATGCCAACCGATGGAAATTGGATCTGGATGAATACCAGGTTCACTGTCGCTATGTTCTTCTTGACTGGTTGACGGGCTATCGAAACATCCACACAGCTTTGTCTTTCCCTATCAAGTTGCGGTAGATTCGCGACGTATGCGCGGGTTCGTTCCGGGGACGTGAAAGTTTTTTTCGTCCCTTGTTCCTCCTATTATACTGTAATATACTTAAAGAAATAGTTTAGAAAAATATACGTAAATGCTTGTTTTGTAATTAAATAATAATTACTTATATTTGTGCAGCACAAGGGGTTGTGTGAAGAATTTGAACCTAAACTTAAACCTGATGATTGCACTTCCTTCCATTGCTTTCGGGGGCTTCTCCGGTTCAGCCAAGGGTGTTACGGCCCGCCAAGTCGGCGGCCGTAGCATCCTTTCGGTTAAGGCCTGGCCCACCGGAACTGCGACCTCTGCGCAGGTGGCACGTCGCGCTTCGATGAGCAAAATCACAAAGTCTTACAAGAATCTTACGAATGCCCAGATGATGGATTGGGAGCGCCTGGCAGAACACGCTGCCGGTCAGTCTGTTTTCGGACAGGCTGCCAAGCTCTCAGGGATGAATCTCTATGTACGCCTCAACGCCAACAGAGCAATGGCCGGAGAAACGCTTTTGCATGATGCCCCGATGTTCACTGTGGCTGTTCCGAATGTCTGTATGTAGTAAAGTAATTTTCCGCCAGAATGGATTTGAAAAAGGGGCCAGCGGAAGGCCGTTTCAAAGGTAAGTAAGTCTCATTATTTTTCAAAGGT
>CAJOMY010000124.1 GCA_905235775.1 uncultured Bacteroidales bacterium
TTGATGACACTGCGCATTTCGTAAGCCAGAAGTTCATCCTGTGACATTGCTCCTGCATTTTCCGGGTCGCTTCCCGCGCCGCCCGCTTTGCCGCTCAGCGCGGCCTTCCTGTCCTCGCCACCACCCTGGCCTCCTCCCGCTGGAAGGACCTCGACCAGGTGAACGCTGCCGGCCTTTCAGTCTGCCCGCCGCAAGAGGTGATCTGGTGGCCGCAGAACTGGCGAAGGGGCGGACTGCAGGAGCGGCGTGGCGAGGTGATCCGCGAGCAGGGATTCTACAACCAGACCTGGTGCGGCTGCGAATTTTCCAGCACAACAAGCTCGAGCCGGACAGGGGCTCTAAAGACAAAAGAACCGCCGCCAGGTATGGCGTCGGACAATATATACTGAATACTCTTCTTCGGTGTGGTAGCGGGAGTGGGTCACGATCCCACGACCTCCGGATTATGAATCCGACGCTCTAACCAGCTGAGCTACCCCGCCATCAGAATGAATCGTTGAGATAGAAGGATTCGAACCCTCACTGACAGAGCCAGAATCTGTAGTGCTACCATTACACCATATCTCAATGTTCCCGCACCTCGCGGTTTTGGGACTGCAAAGGTACAATACTTTTGACAATTTGCAAAATTATTTTCTCGCAATCAGCACAACCGCCCACACTTCGCAGCCTTCTTTCCGGCCCACGAAGCCCAGATGCTCGGTGGTGGTGGCTTTCACGCTCACGCGGGAGGGGCTGATCCCCATCACTTCGGAGAGGCGTCTGCGCATCGCTTCAATGTGCGGGGCGAGCTTGGGAGCCTGCAGGGCGATGGTGATGTCGGCGTTGACGACCGTCCAGTCCCGGTAATCCGGCAGCTTGAGGACGGCGGCGAGCAGCTCCGTGCTGTCCACCCCCTTCCAGCGGTCGTCCGTGTCGGGGAAGAGGTGGCCGATGTCGCCCAGGGCCAGTGCGCCGAGCAGGGCGTCGCACAGCGCATGGATGGCCACGTCGCCGTCGGAGTGGGCCACGAAGCCCGTCTCCGAAGGGATGCGTACGCCGCCCAGGAACATCGGGAGCCCCTCCGCGAGGGCGTGTACGTCGTATCCTTGTCCGATTCTGAAATCCATAACACTGCAAATGTAAAGAAAAATGGTTACATTTGTAAGTTATGGGACTCTTTAATTTTTTCGGTGACAACGAACACCGGGTTTTCAACTACAAACCGATCTACTACGATCCGGCAGAGGAGGAGCGCAAACGCCGTTTCGGCGCCGTGGACGGCTCGATGGAGCAGGAGAAGGAGGAAGGCACCTATGTCCCCGGCTCCTATATACGCGGCTCTTTCCGCGAAGGTTCGCGTACGCGTACGCCCATGCGGCGGACGCAGACCATCATCGGCATCATCTCGATGCTGCTGATCGTCGGCATGCTCCTGTTCATCGCCAAATTCTACGCCCTGCTGTAGCGGATGGGCAAACTGAAAATCCTGCCGGCGCAGCTGGCCAACATGATCGCTGCGGGCGAGGTCGTACAGCGGCCCGCGTCCGTGGTGAAGGAGTTGCTGGAGAATGCCGTCGATGCGGGCGCGACGCAGATTTCCGTGGTCGTGACCGATGCGGGGCGCACGCTCCTGCAGGTCATCGACAACGGCTGCGGCATGAGTCCGGTGGATGCCGTACTCTGCTTCGAGCGGCATGCCACGTCCAAGATTTCCACGCCCGAGGACCTGGAGCAGATCCTCACCTACGGCTTCCGCGGGGAGGCGCTGGCGAGCATCGCCGCCGTGGCGGAGGTCACGCTGCGCACGCGCCGTCCGCAGGACGAGACGGGCACGGAGGTGCGTGTGGGCGCCTTCGGCGAAGTGAAGACCGCCACCGTGGCCGCCCCCGCGGGCTCCAATTTCGCGGTACGCAATCTCTTCTACAACACGCCGGCGCGCCGCAAGTTCCTCAAGAGCGACAACGTCGAGCTCAAGCATATCCTCGAGGAATTCACCCGCGTGGCCCTCACCCGGCCCGAAATCGCCTTTTCCCTGTCCCACAACGGGCGCGAAATGTACGTCCTGAAGAAGGCCAAATCCTTGAAATTCCGCATTCTGGACCTGCTTGGCAGCAACGTGGTCGGGGATGTCGTGGACCTGCGCGCCGAGACGTCGGTGGTGCGCGTGAGCGGCTTCGTGGGCCGGCCGGACACCGCCCGCAAGACCCCCGGCAACCAGTATTTCTTCGTCAACGGCCGCTACTTCCGCAGCGCCTACCTGCACAAGGCGGTGATGAAGGCCTATGAGGAGATGATTCCCGAAGGGGTCACCCCCGCCTATTTCATCTTCCTGGAGACGGATCCGCACGGCATCGACGTCAACATCCATCCGACCAAGACGGAAATCAAGTTCGAGGACGACTCCCTGATCTTCCAGATCCTGTACGCTTGCGTCAAGGAGACGCTCGGGCGCAACAGTTTCGGCGCCAGCATCGACTTCAATACCGAAGGCGCCACCCCGCTGCCGCAACTCGGGGGGAGCTTCGAGCAGTACAAGCCGGTCTCCATGCCCGTCATCGAGACGGATCCGGCCTACGATCCGTTCCGGGAGGTGCCGGATCAAGTCCGGAATGATTATGGGGGCGCCATTCCCGGCTCGACCGGGAATCTCAGCCGCTACATCGACAAGAGCCAGGACTATGGCCGCCTCTTCGAGGAGAATACCCTCCCGCTGGGCCGCCTGCTGGTCCTGCAAGGGGAATATATCCTGACCCCGGCGGCCTCCGGCCTGATGGTCGTGCACATCGGCCGGGCCCGCGAACGCATCCTCTACGAGCAGACGCTCCGGGCGCTGGGCCGCAACGCGCACGTCACGCAGACCGCGCTTTTCCCCGTGCAGGTGCAGGTGGGGGCGCAGCAACGCCTCCTCTTCGAGGATAGCGCCGCTCTGCTCGCGCAGCTGGGTTTCGACATCGTCCCGTCCGGCGTGGACACCGTGACGGTGAACGGGGTGCCCGAAGGGTACAGTTGCGAGAGCGGCAAGGTCGAGCAGCTTGTCAGTGACCTCGTGTACATTTTGTCAGAGGACCACGACGCCCTGTCCGAGATGGTGCAGCAGCGTCTGGCGGAGAAATTCGCCGCCCTGGGGGCCTCCCACGCCGATCCGCCCGCTTCCCCGCAGGATGCGCAGCGGCTGATTGACACGCTTTTTGCATGCGACAACGCCGAACTTACCCCGGGCGGGCGGCGCATCGTCAGTATCGTCCCCATCGGGGACATAGACAAAAGATTCTAGATGGCATACTACTACTACGGCAACGACGGCGGGCGCAGGGGAGGGTTCTTCTCTTCGCTGCCGCCCGTGACCCGGAACCTGATCATTGTCAACCTGATCATCTACCTGGCCACGCTCTTCAACCAGAACTTCATGATCGGGACCTTCGCCCTGTTCTACCCCACCTCCCCGTTCTTCCACGGGTGGCAGGTGGTCACGCACATGTTCATGCACGGCGGGTTCTGGCATGTCTTCTTCAACATGTACACGCTGCTGATTTTCGGCAGCGTGGTGGAACGCATCATCGGGAGCCGGAAGTTCCTGCTTTTCTATTTCGTCTGCGGCCTGGGCGCCGTGGCGCTGCACCTCGGAGTGCAATATCTCCAGATGCAGTCCTACATGGAAGGCGCCGCGCTGGGCAACGCCGCCGCCCTGCAGAACATCGCCCTGATCAAGAACACGCCGACCGTGGGCGCCTCCGGCGCCATCTACGGCGTGCTGATGGGTTACGCGATGCTCTTCCCGGAGTCCCGCATGACCCTGCTTTTCCCGCCCGTGACGCTCAGCGCCAAGTGGATGGTCGCGATCTTCGCCGCGATCGAACTCTTCACCGGCGTGACCGGCCTGGCCGGCTCCATCGCCCATTTCGCCCATCTGGGCGGCATGCTCATCGGTTATCTGATGATCCTCTCCTGGCGCAAACGGGGCATTTTGTTCGACAAAGACAGACTCTGACATGGACAGTGCAGCCATCATCCGGGAAGCCGTGGAGGTGCTCCGCAGGGGCGGGGTGATCCTCTATCCCACCGACACCGTGTGGGGCATCGGCTGTGACGCCACCAACGAGACGGCCGTCGCCCGCGTATTCGAGATCAAGCGGCGCTCCGAAGCCAAGTCGCTCGTGCTGCTGGCCTGCGACCTCGACATGGTAGCCCGATACATCCAGGTGATCCCCTCCATCGCCATCGACCTCGTGGAGGTCAATGATGCGCCGATGACGCTCATCTACCCCGGGGCCCAGTACCTGGCGCCGAATGCCGTGGCCGAAGACGGCTCCGTGGGCATCCGCATTCCGCTGGCGGAAGACAACCCCGCCGGCGCTTTCTGCCGCGAGCTGGTGCGCCGCCTGCGCCGTCCGCTCGTGAGCACCTCGGCCAATATTTCCGGCGAACCCACGCCGGCATCGTTCGCCGAAATCCCGGAAGAGATCAAGACCGCGGTGGACTATGTGGTGCCCAAGCCCCTCGGCGCCGGCGCCACGGGCCGTTCCTCGCAGATCATCAAGCTCGGCCTGGACGGCGAAGTGCAGATCCTCAGACCTTAACCGTCCCCCTATGCGAACCTATAGCCTGTTCCCCATCCTGGGCGTGCTGACGCTTTCCCTCGCGTGCATGCCCGCCGCTTTCGCGCAGCCGGAAGAACTCAAACCCCGCATCGTCGTCCTGACCGACATCGGCCCGGCCGACGTGGAGCCGGACGACAACGAGTCGGCCGTGCGCCTGATGGCCTATGCCGACCGCTTCGAAATCGAGGCGCTCATCACCACCATCGGCTGGAACTGCGACCCCTATCCGCCGGAGTGGGCGGAGTACCTGCAGCGGGTGCTGGATGCCTATGAGCAAGATGTGCCGAAGCTGATGAAACGCTCCGCGCAACAGGGCTTCCAGCCGCTCCAACAGGAGCAGGGGCGCCAGCAGCCGGGCTACTGGCCCAGCGCCGCCTATCTGCGCAGCCGCACCGTCTTCGGCAGCCCCCGCGCCGGCATCGGCGTGATCGGCCCCGACAACAACACCGCCGGCAGCGAGCTGCTGATCCGCCTGGCGGACGAGCCGGACGACCGGCCCATCTGGGTCTGCGTCTGGGGAGGAGGCAATACCTTCGCCCAGGCCGTCTGGAAGGTGCAGCAGGAGCGCTCCTGGGAGGAGTTACAGGCCTTCCTGCGCAAGTTCCGCCTTTATACCATCACCGACCAGGACATGGTCTACGCCATGCGGGAGAACCGCTCCTACAGTTCGCACCAGTGGCTGCGCCGCGAGTTTTCCGATGCGCTGACGCTCATCTGGGACGAGAGCGCCTGGCTGAACCAGAATGCCCTCGGCAAGGCCGACTGGGACGCCTACGCAGCCCGGATCCAGGGCCACGGCGCCCTGGGCGGCGTGTATCCGCACTATCTCTGGGGTGTCGAGGGAGACACGCCCAGTTTCCTGCACGTGATGCCCAAC
>CAJOMY010000125.1 GCA_905235775.1 uncultured Bacteroidales bacterium
ACGATGTAGCGACGAAACCAGCCGGGCGTCACGGCCACGACGTTGTGCCCGGTGCGGCCGCCGGCGGGGAAGGACTGCACGGTGGTACGGAGCCCCGCGTCGCGCAGCTGGCGCAGCAGGTAGAGCGTGGCGGCCTGCGCCCCGGCGGTGCCGAAAGCCCGGCCGGCGCAGAACGGATCGCAGAGATACTCCACCTCGGCGCGCAGCTCTGCCGTCCGGTCCGCGCGCTGTACGTCCTCCGGTTCGAACCGCTGGGCGGCGAGCCGGCCGGGCAGCGCCAGAAGGGCGGCCGGCAGGAAGATGAACAGAAAAATGCGGAGACGCATCAACTCGGGTCCGATAATTGTTTATATCTTTGCAAAGGTAATGAAAAAGTTTCTCCTGACCATAGCGATTCTGCTCTGCACAGCGACTTTTGCGTCCGCCCAGTACGACAAGGATGTCTTCATGTGGCGGGGACGCCAGGCGCTCGCCGACGGCCGCTATGCCCTGGCCATTGAGAACTTCAATGTCCTGACGCGCCTGGACACGACCGACTACTGGAGTTTCTTCTTCCGCGGCATCGCGAAATACAACCTCGGTGACCTGCGCGGTGCACAGAACGACTTCAACGCCTCCGTGCGCCTCAACCCCGTGTTTACCAACGGATTCCACTACCGTGCCATCACCGAGAGCCGCTTCGGCGACTACGAAGCCGCCTTCCGGGACTTCGACCGTGCGCTGGAGTTGCGCCCCGGGCAGATCGGCGTCTATTTCTCGCGCGGTGTGGCGAATTTCCTCGCACAGAAGTTCGAGGATGCCGTCGCGGATTTCGACTTATATATCAAAAAGGAGCCGCGCGACCCGTCCGCTTTTCTGAACCGCGGCGCCTGCTACCTCTTCCTTGCGGACACGACACGCGCGCTCGAGGATTACAACCGCGCCATCCGGCTGGACCGTACCGAGCCCGAGGGTTTCGTGCGGCGTGCCCGGGTCTATGCGGCACAGGGCCGCTACGACGAGGCGGTCTCCGACCTGGACCAGGCCATTTCGCTGGACAAGGGGAACACCTTCGCCTACTTCAACCGGGCGCTGATCTATTATGAGCAGCGGCGCTACAACGAGGCGGTCGCCGACCTGGACACGGTGCTCGAACACGAACCCGGCAATGCCCTCACGCTCTACAACCGCAGCCTCATCTACGCCCAGGTGGGTGCCTTCGAGCAGGCCCTCGGAGACATGGACCGGGTGATCAACATCAATCCGGACAACGTCCTCGCGCACTACAACCGCGCAGCCATCTTCGTGGAGATGGGACGCTGGCAGGACGCCCTGGAGGACTACAACAAGGCCATCGATCTCTATCCCGATTTCGCGAAGGCGTATATGAACCGCTCGTATGTGGAGAACATGCTCGGCCGCACGCGCGAGTCGAAAGCGGACTACCAGACCGCCCAGCAGAAGGTGCGCGATTATCAGGCGCGCAGCGGGGAGGCTTCGTTCGCCGACACCACGCGCCGCTACAATGCGCTCCTCGCGCTGGACGCGGATTTCGCCAGGAAGGACTTCGACAACGAACTCCTGCAGCATCGCGACATCGACATCCGGCTGCGGCCGCTCTACCGCTTCCGTCTCGCCCGCGAACGGGAAAACCGCAGCGTGGCCCTCTCGCGCCAGTATGAGAACGTGCTGATCGACCGCTTCATCGAAGCGGCTCCGACGCCCATCACCCTGGGCAACACGGAGAGTACCGGAACGGACGAGTACCTGTTCACGACCAATGCCGAAGAATACTTCGTCAAAGGCCTTCAGGAGCTGCAGCGCAAGCAGTTCAACTCGGCGCTCAGCTGGTTCGACCGGGCGGTGGGCGCCGCGGAGGACGACGTCTCCCGCGATCGCTACGCCCGCTACTACAAGGCCTTCTACCTGATGAACCGCGGTGTGCTGAAGGCGGAAATGATCGACTTCATCGCCTCGCTGGAAGGCAGCGTGCAGACGCTGTCGATGGACACGGAGGGGTCCACGCGGGCCCGCGTGAGCGACCGCGTGGCGCGCACCTATGATTATTCGGATGCCATCGCCGACATCCGGGAGGCCCTGTCCATCCTGCCGGACATCCCCTACCTGTATTTCAACCTCGGCAACCTGGAGTGCCTGTCGTCCCGTTTCGTGGAGGCGCTGGAGAACTACGACATGGCCATCAAGCTGTACCCCAACATGGGCGACGCCTACTACAACCGCGGCCTCGTGCTTATCTACTTGAAAGACAACGAGAAAGGCTGCATCGACCTGTCGCGCGCAGGCGAGCTCGGCGTGGCCGACTCGTACAGCGTCATCGCGAAATACTGCACGGAGGATGAAATCAATTAAGTTCAAGTCCTTCACCTCCGGCAGCTGCGGCAATTGCTACTTCCTCGGCATTTTCAACGAAATGGACGCCTGCGAGGCGGGCGTGCTGATCGACGCCGGCTTCAGCCCGCGCCGTCTCAAGAAGGAACTCGCCCGCGATGGACTGACCTTCGACGACTTCGCCGGGCTGCTGGTCACCCACGACCACAACGACCACATCCGTTCGCTGGGTTCCTACTGCAAGCACCTGCGCAAGCCGGTATGGACGCCGCCGGAGCTCGCCGGGGCGCTCTCGCGCCATTTCATTACCGGTGAGTTCTACGGCCTCTGCCGCGCCCCGCTCGCAGCTGGCTGGAACGAGATCGTCCCCGGGCGCATCCGGGCCCAGTATTTCGCCGTGCCGCACGACGCATCGTTCACCTATGGCTACGCGCTGATGCTGGATGACTACAAATTCGTGATCATGACCGACATCGGCCGCATGGTGCCCCGGGCGCTTGCCTTTGCGAAGCAGGCCGACACGGTGGTCATCGAATCCAACTACGATCTGGAGATGCTGCGCCACGGCCCCTACCCCAAGGCCCTGCAGGACCGCATCTGCGGTGGCAACGGACACCTCTCCAACGCCGAGTGCGCCGAGGCGCTGCGCGACTTCGTGCACCCCGGCCTGCGCAATGTCTTCCTCTGCCACCTGAGCGAGCACAACAACACGCCCGAACTTGCCTTTCAGACCAGCTCCACCATCCTGCAGGCCTGCTACGCTGACAGTACCGGGCGTATCCCGCGCCTCTGCCCCCTGCCCCGGATGACGCCTTCGCCGATGTTCACGCTATAGTAAGAAATCACAATTTTTTTCGTTAAAAATACGAATCTTACAGGGGCGTATCGTCTTTTTTCGCATCTTGGCGGCGAAACGGAAAACAAACGCCATGAAAAACACACTTCGATTCCTGGCGGCGCTCGCCGCCTCGCTTGTCCTCCTCGCCTCCTGCGAGGACCTCTTCCAACCGGGCAAACCCGCCGGCCCGCCCGAGAGCGCCTACGACGTGACCGGGGCGCGCGAACACGCCGGGGAAAAAGACATCTGGGTGCGGGGCTATATCGTGGGCGTGGCCACGGGCAGCAAGAATATCGTCCTCGGCGGCCCTTACACCCGGAACACGAACCTCATCCTGGGCCAGAGCGACACGACCACGGTCCGGGAGTGCTGCCTTGCAGTCCAGTTGCCTGCCGGAGCGATCCGCGATGCGCTCAACCTGCAGGACCACCCCGACCTGACGGGGCGGGAAGTATACATCAAAGGAGACCTGGTGGACGCGTATTTCGGGTTACGCGGACTCAAGTCTCCTTCGGATTATTGGATGGATTCCGGATCGACGGATTAGATGCGCTTGAGGATTTCTTCGGTCTGGGCTTCATAGCCAGGCTTGCGGAGCAGCGCGAACATGTTCTTCTTGTAGGCCTCCACGCCCGGCTGGTTGAACGGGTTGATGCCCAGGGTGTAGGCGCTGACTCCGCAGGCGAACTCGAAGAAATAGAACAGTGCGCCGAGGCTCTCCTCGTTGAGGCGCTCCACGCTCACCTCCATCTGCGGCACGCCGCCGTCGATGTGGGCGAGCTGGGTGCCCAGCTGCGCCATCTTGTTGCAGTGCTCGACGTGCTGGCCGGAAAGGAAGTTCAGCTGGTCGAGGTTCTGGGCGTCGAAGCCGATGACCATCTCGCGGGAGGCGTTCTTCACCGTCACGGTGGTCTCGAACATCACGCGGTCGCCCTCCTGGATGAACTGGCCCATCGAGTGGAGATCGGTGGTGCACACCACGGAAGCGGGGAAGATACCTTTGCCATCCTTGCCCTCGGACTCGCCGTAGAGCTGCTTCCACCACTCGCCCAGGTACTGGAGCTTGGGGTTGAAGGTGACGAGGATCTCGACCTTCTTGCCGAGCTCGCTGTAGAGCAGGTTGCGCATCGCGGCATACTGGACGGCCGGGTTGTCGGCGGACTTCTTCAGCAGGGCTTCGCGCTCGGCGGCGGCGCCGCGCAGCATCGCGCGCATGTCGAAGCCGGCCAGGACGATCGGCAGGATGCCCACCGGGGTCAGGACGCTGTAACGGCCGCCTACGTCGTCGGGCACGACAAAGGTCTTGTAGCCTTCCTGGGTGGCGAGCGTCTTGAGGGCGCCCTTCCTGGCGTCGGTGATGGCGACGATGCGCCCGGCGGCTTCGGCCTTGCCGTAGGTCTTCTCAATGTATTCCTTGAAGATGCGGAAGGCGACGGCAGGCTCCGTGGTGGTGCCGGATTTGGAGATCACCACGCAGGCGGTGTTGCGGGTGCGGGCGAGATCCATGAGTTCGGCGAGGTAATCCTCGGAGAGGTTGTTGCCGGCGAAGACAATCTGCGGCACGCCGGCCTTGCGCACGAAGCCGTGCGAGAGGGCCTCGATGGCGCAGCGGGCGCCAAGGTAGCTGCCGCCGATGCCGATCACGACCACCAGGTCCACACCCTTGGCGGCCCAGGCGTCGCGAATCGCTTCGCAGTCGGCGACCAGGGACTCGGGCGTATCGACCGGGAGTGTCTTCCAACCGAGGAAATCGTTGCCCGCGCCGTTCCCGGCTTCGAGTATGTCGAAGGCCGCCAGGGCCTTCTCGACATACTTCTGACAGGCTTCTTGCTTGACAAAGGAGTCGCATCCTCCTACATTGACTTTAACCATATTGCTCATAGATTTGTATTGAAATGCACAAAGGTAGCAATAATCTTCGACAATCGGGACGGGCTTTACAAACGCGAAAACAATTTGGAAACCGTGTTCAGAACTGGACGACTCTCTCTGTTTTGTGTAAATGATTGTTTTTCAATAAGTTGCCAAAGTAACCGGGGCAAAAAGTACCCGGTTACTTTGGCAACTATCTCAGTACCAGAGAGTTCCGTAAAACAGTAACTTGGACGCCCGGGACGACTGCTCCTCCCGGCGGCAAGCGGCAGGCTTCGGAACCGGAATTGTCAATTATTGTAATATGCAATATGCTCGTCCCTGTTTTTTCGCAAAGTTGATTCCCTGGTTTATTCGTTGACGGGATTCTTCCTCGGTCGTCCTTTTTTAGTTTCT
>CAJOMY010000126.1 GCA_905235775.1 uncultured Bacteroidales bacterium
CCCGCACGCTTACCACCCAAACCATTACAACCACGGCGTACTACGGCGAGTATGTAGGCTTCCGCGCTTACGTCAGGAACAACGGCGGGCAGACCTTCAAGGTGGTCTGCACCAATACCGCAACCGGCGAAACATGGGAGCCGGGTCTTGGCTATATAAACAACAACGACTGGTACGAGTATTCGTTCCCCATCTCGGACAAATACACGAATTACGATTACACTCAGTCTTACAATATCCGCGTAAGCCTGGTATACACCTTCACTGTGACAGGCTCAAAGGGCGGGGACGAGCCCCAAAACTTCTGCTATGTCACCGATTTCGGCGTGTACAGCATGAACGACCTTTCCGGCGCGGCCAACGCGCCCGACAGCGATATCGGCATACAGTATTCGCAGGACAGCAACAGCACTCCCTTTGACTCCGCAGCCTACTACAACGTAAACAGGCATTTTGTCAGGCTTTCGGGCCTCGCTAACGGCGAGTTTGTCAGCGGCATAACCGCGCATGTGTTTGCCGAAGCGGGCGTTCCGGCCCCGAAGGTGACCGGCATCAAGATCGTGGGCGCGAACGTCGTCGTGACCGTCAAGGACACGGTTCCGTTCGTCGGCTACACGCTCCAGGCGGGCAGCGACGTCCAGAACTTCGCCGTCCCCGCGGGCGCGACCTCCGCCAAGGGCGACGCCGCGAACGAAATCAACCTTGTCGCGCCCAAGAAGGACGGTGCGCAGTTCTACAAGGTTTCCACCATCAAGTAAAATTTCATTGCGGAGTTAAACCATGAAAAATTTCGAAACAGCAGCAAAGACCGCGGCAGCGTTTGCCGCATTCATCTCCTGCTTCGCGGCGAGCCAGGTCCGTGCGGACTGGACGCTCACGACGACCGGTGACTACCCTTCGATGACGGACGGCAACGGACATACAATCTATGTGACCGTGCTTGACGCCGCGGCTCGCACGCTGCGCCTCGGACGCTTTGACGTGACGGGTGTCGCTCTTGATGGGAGCGACGCCAACAAAGCAAACAGAACAAGTGCGTTGTCTACCGGAGGAGAGAAAAAAGATGTTGGTTGGGGGACTCTCGATCTTGTCTCGCCGATAACGGAGGCGGGATCCTCTGACACGTGGACGATCACCGAAATCGGTGCCGGCGCATTCATGAACCAGCATGACAAGTTCACCGGCACGCTCAACCTCAGCACAGTGAAGAAGATCGGCGACGCCGCGTTCATGTACGACAACGGCTTTACGGAGGTCATTCTTTCGTCTGAGCTGGAGGAAATCGGAGCGGGTGCCTTCTGCGGGGCATATAGGGCCGTAATCAACCTCTCCACGGCGACCAACCTCAAGAAAATCGGCGCGGGCGCGTTTGCCAACCATTCGGCCTATGGCGGCGACGATGCTCCGCTTCTCTACCCGCGGCTCGAGCTGACCTCCATCGAGGAGATCGGCGGTCGAGCATTCGCCATGGAAGATCCCGTGAGGGATGTTCAGGAACTCGTCGTCGGGCCCAACCTGAAGGTTCTTACTTCCACCGGTGCTGACATGGGAGGCAACTCCGGAACCGGAAGCCCCTTCGTTGGCATGACGAAGCTGAAATCCCTTGCCTTCCAGGGACCCGCTCCCGAAACTCTTGACAAGAACGTCTTCGATGTCAATGGGGCTTCCTTCTACCTCGTGTTCGAGGACGAGTACATCGCAGGCTGGGTCGAGAAGTTGGGCGGCACCCTGGACGCCAGTGGGACTTTGCTTACTTCGGCTGCCGGGAAGAAGATCAAGGTCGGCGAATACTGGAAAGACTGGGATGGCTGGCTGCTTGACAATGCTGACGAGGGCGCCGAGACGATCATCTACGACTTCGCGCACGAACTCCGTGTGAAGGTTCTTGACGCCGACAATCGCGAGCTGAGGCTTGGAAGGCTCGACCTCGAGGATACGACCTGGGGTAATACCAAAAACAGTGAAGCGACAGCCGAAGTCATCGGCGGCAACAGCAACTGGCAGATGAACCTCTCCAAGCCGATCACGCTTCCGGGTTCGGATAAAGCGTGGACGATTGTCGAAGTCGGCGCCTGGGCGTTCAAAGACAACAAGGACATCAAGAGCGTCGACGGCGGGCTTGATCTCACGCATGTGAGGAAGATCGGCAACGGCGCGTTCATGTACAGCCAGGCCCTGCGTCGCGTCCTTCTTTCGCCTGAACTGGAGTGGGTCGGAAACTCCGCGTTCGCGGGTGCGAACAACACGCTGGTGCTCGACTTCGACGGCACGACGCCGGATGTGATTGACGGCAAGGCTCCCGCGCTCAAGTTCATCGGTGCCTCCGCGTTCGCCCACCATTCGAGGTGGGGTGATGGTTCGCCCACCCTTCCGGCGAACATCGAGCTCCCCGCGATCGAGGTGATTCAGGGTCGTGCGTTCGCCCGTGCGAAGGGCGTTCAGACCGTCGTTCTCGGACCCAACCTCAAGTTCCTCGGCGGCGAGACGGACAGCGGCACAGGCAACATCGATCTCGTCATCAGCAACAACAGATTCGATCTCGGCGCGTTCGCCGGCTTGGACGGTCTCACGAAGGTCACCTTCCAGAGCCCTGTTCCGGAGAGCGGCGTTCCCGGCACGACCTTCGCGCAGAAGGACTACGATGGAGCCAATCCTGAAAATGCGGCTGAGATCAAGAAGCTGGGCGGCGCGGTCACCTCGAAGGTTTCCGTTGAAGTTCCGGTTGAGTCCGCCACTGCATGGGCCAAGGCCATTGAGCTGCTTCCGAAGGAAGGCAACAACATCTCGCGTGTTACCGTGGATGACATCAAACTCGACCAGGGCACGCTTGACTTCACTCCGGTTGTTGGCGTGACCGAGATCAAGGCTTCGCTCACGAACACGATCATCCCGGTCAAGTACAACTCCCTCCTGACGGGCGAAAACGTGACGGCGGACGCGCTTGTCTGCACGGACGAGCTTCCGGCTGGTACGCAGCTCTACGTGTTCCAGGACAACAAGTACACGGGCTGGCTTCTTGAGCGCGGAGCCTGGACGCCTGCCGCGGAGGTCTCGACCGCCGATGGCGTCAGCAGCATCAGCATCGGAATTCCGGCCGAGGATCAGACGCTTGCCGCCGGTTCGGCGATCTGGCTTGTCTTCCCGGAGAAGCCGGACAATCTGAAGGTCTACATCTATGGCCAGGTCGTGACGCCTCTCGAGTCGACGATCATCGCGGGCAAGACGAACCTCCTCGCCAATCCGACGGCAAACACGATTGACATCTCCGCCCAGCTGAAGCCGGCGAAGGGCGACAAGTTCGCTCTGATCGGCGACACCTACGTTGGCGAATACGTCTACTCGGGTACTGACTGGTGGCTCCGCAAGGCCGACGGCACGCTGGAGAAGAACAACATTACGCTTCCGAGAGTGGGGGCCAACTCCGGCTTCTGGTACTACTCCAAGGGCGCGGAGGACGTGACGATCAAGTGGTAAAATTTTCCAAAGTTTGCCATTGAATTCAACCACACATTTTTGATATAATACAAGCACTATGAAAAAGATATTTTTGATCGCGGCTCTTATGGGCATGTGTGTTGCGCACGCCGACTATCTCAACTGGATGGTCGGCAGCAACCCGGTCACCACTGAATCTGGTGACTTGGTTGACTGGACTTCTGCGGCCTTCTTCCAGGACGGCACGCAGTTGGGCGATACGTTGACGACGGACGATTTCGACTTGTTCGAATACGGCATAGCGACGTTGGGCGAAGGCTATTCTTCCTCGTTGTTCCGCATCGAGCTCTACAAGGGCAGCGACGGCATGGTCAAAAAGCAAATGACGCCCGGCCGCGTGCTCTACCTGATCTTCGCGTACCTGGTGCTGGCCTTTATCGTGCTCGTGTCCCTGGGCCCCATCGTGTGGGTGATCCTTTCCTCCTTCAAGTCCAACGCCGCCATCCTTTCCTCGCCCTTCTCGATGCCTGACACCTTCAATTTCACGGCCTACGGGCAGGTGATCACCCAGTTCAACTTTGGCGTGTACGCGCTGAACTCCTTCCTGATCTCCACCTCCTCCACCGTGGTGGCCATGATCATCCTGTCCATGAGCGCTTACGTGATCGCCAAGTACGATTTCCCGCTGAAGAACCTGATCTATATCCTGCTCACCATCACCCTGCTGGTGCCCGGACATACCAAGACCCAGCCCATCTTCAGCCTGATCATGAAGCTGAACCTCTACGATACCAAGACCGGCCTGTTCCTGGTATACCTGAGCAGCTCCATCGCGTCCAGCCTGTTCATCCTGCGCTCCAACTTCTCCTCCATTCCCAAGGAGCTGAACGAGGCGGCGGAGATCGACGGCGCGGGCTTCTTCCGCACCTTCTGGCAGATCAACATGCCCCTGGCCAAGACCGGCATCTTCACGGCGGGCATCCTCATGTTCCTGGGCAACTGGAACGAGTATTACTTCGCCGCCCTGCTGACCTCCTCGGCCAAGAACCGCACGCTGCCCGTGTCGCTGGCCTCCTTCAACCAGGCCTTCTCCTATGATTACACCCGCATGTTTGCCGCCTTGACGATCGTTGTGATGCCTGGTATCATTATCTACATGCTTGCCCAGGAGCAGGTGCAGGCCTCCGTGGCCGGCTCCGCAGTCAAGGGCTGACATCATTTATGAAAGGCTGTAAACATCCATGCTGAAATACGACCTGGGCCAGGGATCGAAAGAAAACTGGCTGATTGCCGAAACCGACTTTGACGTCGATCACCAGGGAAAATGCGAGGCCATTTTCTGCCAGGGAAACGGGTATCTGGGCCAGCGCGCCGCGCTGGAGGAGCGCTATGTGGGCCAGACCCGCGACCTGCTGGTGACCGGCACCTTCAACAAGTTTGACGAAGACGAGGTCTGCGAGCTGCCCAACCTGCCCGATGTGACCAACCTGAACCTGTGTTTGGACGGCGCGCCCTTCGCCATGGATCGGGGGGAAACCGCCGATTACCTGCGCGTCCTCGACCTGCAGAACGGCGAGGTCGTCCGCACGCTGAACTGGACCAGGGCGGACGGCAAGCGCTTCCGGATGAAGTTTGAGCGCTTCGCCTCGCTTGCAAACGAGCATCTGCTGGGCATTCGGGCCAGCATTACGCCCCTGGACGGCGATTGCGAAATCACGCTGGAGAGCGGTATCAACGGCCAGGTGACCTGCACCGGCTCCCAGCATTTCCACGAGGGCGACAAGCGCGTGATGCCTGGCGGCATCCT